>CANQAR010000164.1 GCA_947588845.1 uncultured Lachnospiraceae bacterium | reverse complement strand
GAAACTCATTTTAAAGTACCGGAAAAGACTCACGCAAGTCTGAAAGCGATGGCAAGCTCGCTTTCCGACATATTTATAGGGAACGACAAAACGATTTTCGTTTTGCTCGTTCCCTGCGCCGAATTTGCGCCGCTCAAGCGGCATTTTTCCGCTTCAAATTCGTGCGCGTCTCCACTCCGTTTAACTCCATGATCCAGTATCTGATTACTCAGATACTGAAATGTTCCATCCTCCAGAAACTGCACCGTAAGTTCATGCCTTATCACGGAATCATCGCCGCAAATGGCAGAAAAGACGGGCATCAAATCCTGTACAGTCAGCCCCGCAGACAGAGGCGCATCAGGCCTGTAACGAGGTTGCTGATTCAAGCTCCGGTTCACGAATATAGTCAACACTGTTTTTTAAATATTTTACCGCCGCATCTACCAGACTTGCTTTTATCGCCTCCGGAAGATAAGCTCTGTTTTCTGAATTTTCCGTCTCCGGCTCCTCTTTCATTTGTTCCTGCGAAAGGCTGATCTCGTCCACTGTCAGTTCCAGACCTCTTCGTTCCAGAATACTTTTCAGTATGTTCTTCACTCTGTCATTAATATCAGGCTTGCCAAAAAGACTGACTCCCTTTTTTTCCATCTCGCCTGGAACTGTTTTAAAAGCCGTCGAAAGCGCCACTTTTGCCGCTCCTTTCAGGAATCCGACTCCTTTAATTCCAAACTTTTCCACCGCTTTATCTGCATACAAATCCATATACCGTGATACAATGCCGGTTTTCAGCAGAGCATTATAATCAACTTCCACACCGTCCGCTATCAGGGAAATACCGGATCCTCCTTCAGAACTGACCGCACAAATCTTTCTGATCTGAACTGCATTTCCAAGCTCATATCTGTTCAAAAGCAGATCCAGCATGTTTTTGATCTTCCCGTTATACACCTCCAGAACAGAAATCAGCGCTGCATTCTTTTCCTCCTGACTCATATTCCCCATAATTTCCAGGCAAACCGGGAGAAGATCGTCTCCCATCCCATTCAGAAAGCGAACCGACATTCTGGAACTTTCCATAGACTGTGCCATTCTCATAATCCGTGGGAACACACTTTTGAGACAGCTCTCATAATTTACATTTGAAATTGTAATTTTTGCATTAAGCATTTTTCTCTACCATCCTTACTGTATTTTTTAAATTTTCTTAGAGTAATATCGTTTTCTCACAGCGCTGTAACCGCTCTCTGCCACTCCACCAGACTGCTTTCAAACTGATTCAGTTTCCTCAGTATCTCATCCTCATCCGTCTTGCTTATGTCGATAGAAGTCAGGCTCTCATAAGAACTCTTTACTTCCTGGAATTTAACCACCACATCCATCATTTTCTTCACATAATCCGCAAGTTCAGGAGAATATGCCTCGATCATTTTGAACGTCTTGCCCTTCGTCACTTTTTCCAGGAATGTCTGGAGACTGTCCACACCAATGGCTTTGCCGGCAGCCAGGAAGCACGCCTTTTCCGCCTCCTGCAGCTTCATATCTGCAGTCTGCTTCAGGCGGTCTACCTCTGTCTTGATATTTTTATTGCTGACCGCCATACTCAGCCACAGATATTCTGTTTTTGTCTGGTCATCCACAACTTTTCCTCCCATCAGGGACACTCCCAGCGCACCGACCTTTTTGTAAACGCAGGTATAAGATTTTGTTCCCACCTGAAAGGTAAATTTCCCGTCTTTGTCCACCAGTTCCCCGGTAATCTTGTTGACCAGATCCGCAGAAGATTTGACATCCGCGTAAGAAGACAAATTAAATTCCACAACGCCGTCGATCACCTGATAGTAATAATTCAGAAACTCTTTATAGGCTGCCTCGGGGAGAAGTCCTTTCGTCAGAGAAACCGGCCTTGCAATCTGTTTTCCAATGATATTTTTTACGTCTTCCCTGGCCTTTGTCTGCATCTCTTCCAAGGCAGTAAATAATGCCTTTCCTTTTTTTATCATGGTCTTCTCGGCATCATCATACTTTTTCAGCTCGGCTTCCAGGTCGAACTGACTGCCGCTGACTTTTCCGGTTTTTGTGGAAGACCATGCCCCATAACAGGTTACACTGTTCCCTTTTGCAAAGGCGCGCACCCGGACAAAGTAACTCTGTTTTTCCTTCAGACCCGAAATCGTCTGTTTTGTTCCGGTAACCGAAATGGTCTGTTTCGCTCCATTTTTGATCCAGTAATTCACCTCATAGCCGGTTACTCCTCCGCCCGCTGCTTTCCACTCGATTTCCAGGCTTCCTGCGTTCGTGCTTTTCAGCGACAGGCCCTTCACTTTCGGAGGATTAATCCTGAAGAGAAGTCTGACTGTCCCCGTATAATTTCCGATCCCCCGCACTACTGCATACGCTGTTCCCACATTCGTATTATTCTCATAACTGAGCGTATAATCCTGTCCCTTTTTCAGCTTTTTACCCTGATATGTAACCTTTACCGACGGCTTTTTTTCTTTTCCATTATAAACACAGGTTTTCTTACTCAGCCTGCATTCCGCACTTAAAAGAGCCTTTGACGTCTGTTCAGTCCCGCTCACATAGCTCACGGCCGAAGATGAAAAATCGGACTTTAAATAAATACGGCCACTATAAACAGTCTCGCCGGCAGCAGCCAGCACCGGCAGGGACAACACCCCGGCCATCATGAAAATGCCGATAAGCATCGATAAAAAATAATTCTTTTTCACAAAAATTCCTCCTGTCCCTCACATTTCCACCTGCTCAATCACGCAGGTGTGTTTTTTGCTTTTTCTGTCATAGCTGATACCTGCCAGAAGCAGACTCCCCCGGTAATCTTTCAGTGCGTTCACATAGCGCCTGTCTTTCATCTGCGCGATGGCGCCCTCGGCATTTTTGTCCCATTTCAGTTCCAGGATCGCCGCCGGTTTGTCCGCGTGAAGTTTTCTCGGAATCAGGCAGATGTCCGCAAATCCTCTTCCCGCAGGCATCTCACGGACAATGGTATAATACTCTCTGGCAAAGTAAAACGCAAGGTTAATCGTGCAGCTCAGTGAGTTCTCATCATTATACTGAAGAATCGAGATCTCTTCATGCGCACAGTCGATCCCCTCCGCTACGGCGTCCCCGTCCTGATTCCACAGCGCTTCCAGCAGTCTGCGGGAATTATTCACCGAGCGGATCACTTCCTGCCAGTCCATCGTGCTGATGGCGTTGACATACTCCTGAGATACCTCCCGGTTGGGAACAGACACCGTTTCCTGATCGCTGTCATAAGTCAGGTAGCCCAGATGGACAAGCAGCGTCAGGACGTCATCCTTTGTCGCAAACGTAATCATATCATTCGTGAAGGTTCCCGTGTTGATGCGGACGCTGTCTCCCGCCAGCATTTTTACCACGGCGTCCTTCAGGCCGTCCATATTCATCTGGATATAAATCTTCAGCGCCTCATAAGTCTCTGTCCGGTTCCAGTAGGTTCCGAATTTATAGCGGAGCATGGCTTCCACCACAGATTTTGGACTGTACATGGAGTACGCCCGCTTCCCGAAGCGGCTGTGCGTCACAAGATGATAGCCATCGTACCAGGCCCTGGCTTCCTCAAAACTCATCTGATATGCCTCACACAACTCCTTCACCTCATCTTCTGTGAACCCAAAAAATTCGGCAAGGTCTCCAGGCTCTGTCATGGAATACTCCGTAAACATATTCAGCGCAGAATGAGTCCCATACTTTTTGACGGGCAGGATTCCCGTCATGTAGGCAAGCCCCACATAATCTTTATCTTTAAGCCATGCCCGCAGAAAATCAAGGTATTTTTTCTGGGCTTCCTGGTCCTGTTTGTATTCCCGGAACAGGCAGTCCCACTCGTCGATCAGGATAATAAACGGACGTTTTGTTTTTGCATAGACATCCTTCATTACCTGAATCAGGTTGTTTTCATCACAAAAGCAAACATTTTTAAAGCCTTTAAGGAGATCGGTCGTTAAATATTTCCGGAGCATGGCAAGCATCTCATCCACGCTGTGTGTCTCGCTGAGAAAATCCTGCATATTGATCTTAATGACATCATACTGATTCATGTGTTCCCGAAAGGATAGCACCTGACTGATCTTTCTTCCTTCAAATAAGCCTGACGTGTCTTCCGCCCGGTCATAATATGCCGCCAGCATATCCATCGCCATCGACTTTCCGAATCTTCTTGGCCGGCTGACGCAGATATATTTCTGCTCCGTTCCGATTCGTGCGTTTATCCGTTCGATCAGTCCTGTTTTATCCACATAAATCTCGGATTTCAAACTTCCGCGAAATCTCGCGCTTCCCGGATTCAGATAACTTCCCATCTCTGTCACCTCACTTTCAGTCTGACGACGCAAATAATATAATCTGATCAATTAAATTGCAAAAGATACTTTGGAGTCCCTGAATCAAATCTGATATTATATCCGTCGTCAGCATAGAATCACTCCTCTCTGATTTTTTCATTCTATCACAACCTTTGCAGACAAACAAGTCACCTGTATAAAATCGAAACACGGGTCAGACTCCCCGACCGGAATCTGACCCGCATATTCGCATTTCTGATCTTTTCTTTTATTTCGCTAAAAGTTTCTTATCTTTTAAACAGATCCTCCACCTTCTCCCAGAAGCTCTCTGTCTGCACTTCCGTCTCTAGCTCTTCTTCCTCTGGGATCGTGATCGCCGGCGTCTGCATCGCGAACTGTACCAGATCGATATTGGTATTCTGTGCCGAGACAAAGGATACCGGCTCGAAATCGCTTCCCGCAATCTCATCCACGGCTTTGTCGATTTCCTCATCGATCTTCTCATCGATGTCCGCCGTCTTATCCACAAATTCCTTTGTTCCATCCTTCAGCTCAGCGGTTCCGTCCTTCAATTCCCCGACGCCGTCTTTCAGCTCCACAATGCCGTCATACAGTTCAGAGGTTCCATTGTACAGTTCCCCTGCTCCGCTGTTCAGGCTGGAGGCCCCGTCCGCAAGCGTCCTCGCCCCGGATGCAAGCGATGAGGCGCCTCCGGACGCGCTTTTTACTCCGGACACAAGCTCTCCGCTCCCGGATGCAAGCTGCTGCGTGCCTTCTTTTAAAGTTCCCGCCCCGTCAAAGAGTTCCTCCGCGCCGTCCGCAAGACTGCTGTTTCCTTCTGCAAGCGATGAGGCGCCCTCTGTCAGCGCATCCACACCTTCATCTATCTGAAGGAGCGCTTTATACAGCTTTTTATAACCGGTCTTCACTTCGGAGACCCCTTCCGTGTAGTCGGTTATTCCCTGGTCTAACGTTCCATAAGACTCCGTCAGCTGGTCGATCGCCGTTTTCAGCGGCTCCATCTTTTCCGTGATCATATTCTCCAATATCACAGGAAGACCCTGAATCTGTTCATTGAACAGCGCATAACTCTCGCTTAGGGTCCCAAGACCTCCGTCAACGCCTGCTGCCCCGGCAGCTGCCTGATCCACTCCTCCTTTCAGCGCTTCAAACGCAGCGCTGTTCTGCTCCAGCAGCTCCGCAATCATTCCGACCTGTCCGATCAGAGCATTTACATCCAAACCGCCCGCATATTTTTCTATCGCCTCTTCCGAAACCATCGCACAGGCCGCCGAAGCAAGCGATGAATATCCCCGCAGGGTGGCCGCCGCCCCTATGTTCTGAGATTCCAGAGTGGAAATGCCTCCGCCTTCCGCAAAATTTCCCTGCAGTGCGGCAAGCCCTTCCGACAGCTGATCTGCTCCTGTCTTTGCGCTTTCGATCCCCGCCAGGATCTGCGCAGAGCTTTCCGTCAATACCTGCATCTGCTCCGTTCCGACGGTAATACTCTCAAGATTTTTTTGAATTTCCTGCAGCGCGGCGAGTACTTTTGACGAACCCTTTGTCAGAGAAGACGACTTCTTATTCAGCTTCTTCAGTCCGGTCTTCAGTTCATCCGCACCTTCGCTCATCTCTCCCAGACCTTCCGATAAAGTTTCTGTACCTTCCTTCAGCGCTTCGCTGCCTTCGGCCGCCTCTTTCGCGCCCTGAGACAATTCTTCCGCTCCATCCTTCAGGGTTCCGGTCCCGTCATCGATTTCTGTACTTCCGCTCTTTAAGGATTCCGCCCCTTTGACCAGGCTGTCAGTTCCGCCGCTCAGGGTCGACGCCCCCGCGGACAGCTCATTTGCCCCGGAAAGCAGCTCCGCCGTCCCGGAAGAAAGTTCCGATGCCCCATCTCTCAGTTCCCCTGCTCCGCTTTCCAGCTCATCAACGCCGTCCGCAAGCTCACCGGCTCCGTCATCCAGCTCGCCGGCTCCATCGTCGAAGTCACTGGCAGCATCCTTAATCTCATTCGTCTTCTCCGTCAGAGAATCCCTGTCAAAGGAATCTTTGTCGATATCAAACGCCATCGGTACAGCCTGAAATGTAACGGCGGCCATCTCAAAATCCTGAACATCCGCCGTTATCGTGAATTCTTTTTCCTGTCCAGCCATGATGTTGTACAGGAGCTGCCTGTCTTTTCCGATATTTGCGGCAGTCGCTCCTTCCGCCTTGATGTTTGTGCATTTGTCCGTGTCGAGCGTCACTGTCCCCTGCACCAGATAATTGTCAAAAAATTCATCCTCCGAGTCCGGATTTTTCTTTACGGACACCGTGATCTCCAGTTTTCCACTCTTTCCTGCGAGATCCTCTCCCGAAATATCCTCCCCGTCCAGCCTGTAGCCAAGCGTGATCTTCCAGGGCAGCACCGCCTGATCCATCTCCCCCTGATAGAAAAACTTTCCCTTCTGCGCATTCACCGTGATTTTTCCGTCAGAAGCCTGAATCTCTTCATTTGAAGAAAGATTCTTCAGATTTGTGTAATCTCCGTAATCCTCGATCACGCAGTCCTCATCGAGCATATACTCATTTACAACATAGATATCGGACACGCTGCCGTCCTGATTCAGATTCACATAAACGTTCTCATCTTTCATCGGCTGGCCGGCCGCAGCAGCAGGGTAAATACTGCCTGCCGTCAGAGTAACGCACAGCGCCGCCGTTGCCGCTTTTTTCAAATGCCTGTTTCTGTTCATACTTTCCATCTCCCATTTCATTTCTATATAAAAATGCCTTATTCTTGAAGCGGGTCGGTTTTCCTGAAACGCAAATCACGCCTGAGTCGCACGCTTTCTGACCGATCTGCCATCATGAGGCTTTCTCCTCACAAACAGGCGGTCCAGCAGATAAAGCAGCCCCGGCAGGACAAACAGCACGATCACGATTGAGCACAATGTTCCGGCTCCGAGCAGCTTGCCGAGCTGCGCCAGCAGACCGTTCGTCGAAATATATCCGATCAGGAAACCGGCGACCGCAAGCACGCTGCCGCTCGTCATGACCGAGACGTTCACGGCGCTGATCGTCTCTATAATTGACTGTTTTTTGTCGTATTCTTCCCGGTATTCCCTGTACCGGTCGGACAGCAGAATCGCGTAGTCCACGGTCGCTCCCAGCTGAATCGAGCTGATGATCAGATAAGCGATGTAAAAAACTGGCGAACTCATAAAATACGGCAGTGAGAGGTTGATCCAGATTGCCGTCTCGATGCCAAGCACCAGGATCACCGGCAGGAATACAGATTTCAGCAGCAGAAGCAGTACAAAGAACACCGCGCCTATCGCGAGCATGTTCACTTTCGTCATATCCGCGGTTACCGTATCTTTCAGATCATACGTGCTGACACCCTGTCCGGCCAGATACCAGCCGTCCGGGTAATAATCATCCACCGTATCCCGGATCTTTTCCACCAGCGCGAAGGTTTCATCTCCCTCATAATCGACATCCACCGTCAGCACCATCCTGCTGTAATGTTCCGATTCCAGCAGCGCAAGCGTATCCGGATCGAGATACTCTTCCGGAATCTCCGCACCCGCCATATCCACATAGGATATGATGCTTGTGATGTGAGGAATCCGATGCAGTGCGTTTGAAAGCTCTTTTTCCGTCGGCCGGCTTCCAACCGGAACAAGAACAACATACGTATCGTTCTTTCCAAAAGCTTCCTCGACAGCCGCCGTATCTTTCCCGGACTGTGTCGCCAGTCCGAAAATATGGCTGGTTCCATAATAATACTCGTTGGAATTCGAAGCCAGATAAGCCGGGACGACCAGCACGGCAAACACGCAGGCAAGCGGTATCATAAATTTGCAGACTGCTTTGCCAAGTCCTCTCATAGAAGGAACAAACGATCTGTGTCTCGTTTTGTCCATCAGAGGATACATCATCAGGATAAAAGCAGGCATAAACAGAAACGCGGAGATCAGACTGAGCATAACGCCTTTCGCGAGCGCCAGGCCCAGGTCCGGCCCGATCTGAAACCGCATCATCACCAGCGCCAGAAATCCGATTACCGTCGTAAGTCCGCTTGAGAGGATAGATCCCGTGGATTTGCACAGCGCATCCACCATGGCTGTTTCCGCATCCGGCGCTTCCTGCCTGCACTCTTCAAACCGGTGGATCAGAAATACCGAATAATCCAGGGAGACTGCCAGCTGCAGGATACTTCCGGCCGCGTTCGTCACAAAGGAGATCTCCCCGAAGATCAGGTTCGTCCCGGTATT
>CANQAR010000163.1 GCA_947588845.1 uncultured Lachnospiraceae bacterium | reverse complement strand
AGGAACAGCAGGAGGATAAGCCAGAGGTCCGTGAGGATTCACTGGCTTCTTAATGATGCAAACTTTTAACTCTCAAGATTATGATTAAGTAATAAATATAATCCCAATCAGTTGACTTTTGAATAAAAAAATTCTTCTTGGATGAAAATTATGTTATATCGTGTGGATATATGAACGAATGTTTCGTAATTGAAAACAGGATTGAAAAGGAGTATAGTATATCATATATCCAATGGCTATACAAGGTTGAAGATGAAATTTTGAAAGGAGAGGACCAATATGAGAAAGTGTATCAGATGCGGAGAAGAAATGAGAGAGGACTTTGTTTTTACTGGGGGAGGCGGTAATGTAATACGTCCCAAAGGAATGGGGTTGAAAGCTGTTTATCCTAAAGCGGCAGTATGTTTTAAATGTGGCGAGGTATCCATTTATATTGATGCTGAAAATCTCGAGAAGCTGAAAAAGTAAAATTTAGTTTAACGAGAGAGATGAGAGGACACAGCAATGTTTCACGTGAAACATTCCGTTTCCAGGGTTACTTGTGTCAATGGAGGGATTCGATCCATAGATCATACATTTTATACCAGTGTTATGATTGGTGACGCGCGTTCAGCGTCGATCAAAAGGGAAGGAATACTTGGAACAGAGCGGAGCGCGTGGGGATTCAAAATCTGCGTGGAAGAAAGCCATCACATGACTGTATATGGTGACGAATATCACGGCAGAGAGTGAAACCTGTACAAGTGGTTTTACTCGTTTGAAAATGTCTGCTGACGCAGATTTGAATCCCATGCGCAAGATTTGCAGGAGAATCCTGAATTATTTATACGTAATAATGGATTGGCAAATTTCAGTTGATATACATAAAGAAGCTTTCCAGTATATCGTCAATGGTTTCGATCTGAGGATACATCTTGCAGTCATCAATAATTTCAGCTGTAATATTATTGTTGATTTTACGGTACTGAGTAATTGCCTGGTGATAATGAGGATATTCAGCGCCGTAAATCAGATGGACAGGAGTTTTTGTTTTTCCCAAAGACCTTGTGATATCGATATTGACATAATTTCCCTCTATACTGCCAAGCAGATATTTTCCAAATCCATTGCCTGCATGAGAAGCGTCGTAGCTTGCCTTAATCAGCCGGGGTTCTACATAAAATGGGTTAAACATAAGTTTTTCTGTGAAAAGGTATTCTGTGTTGAAACGGCTTGTAATCATGTAATATGCAGTCGTGCCAATAAACGGAAGTTCAAACAGTATCTGCAATGCTTTTGAATGGCCATCAGGTTGTTTCTTTAATTGATTTGGAGCAGGAAGATTGATCAGAGTTATTGTTTTGAATAAATCTTTCTGCATCGTATCGGCCATAATTACAAAGGAGCCTGATAATCCGGTAGCAGCGACGTGGGGCGGTTCTTTAATTACATCCTGTATAAAATCGGTTATCATTTGTACGAAATAATAGTTTGTATAAGTGATTGCAGGTTTATCCGATTTTCCGCAGCCTGGCAGATCAATGATATACAGAGTATAATCGTCTTTTAAGGAATCAATCACTTCATTCCATTCAAAAGAAGCAGAAAGAGGATTGAGATCGTGAATCAGGAGAAGAGGCTCGCCCTGACCCTTCTTTTTGTAGTAAATGTCGCCGTGTTTCCAGTGATAATAAATGCCGGAGTTTGAAGAAGATTGTTTCGTGATTGAGGAGGAATCAATCCATTTATTAATCAGATGGAAAACTCCTGCTGTGGCAATTGAAAATTTTAGAATGCTTTTCTTTTTCCTCATAGATATTTTCCTTTCCTGTGATTGTATTTTTTGTTTGCAAAATTCCTGGATATATTTTAATATTACTGTATAAGTCCAGTCTCAAAGCAGAGGTTCTGAGCGCCAGTGGCGCTCGTTTAGAACCGACCGAAGCGGAGCGTAGACCTGACGGACTGCTTGCAGGCCGGACAGGCTTTGATTTTGAGACGACAACAGGTATGAGCAATACAGCAGCGTGAACAAAGTGAACGATGCGGTGCCGCGTGCCAGTGACACGCGTTTGGCACCGACCGAAGCGGAGCGTAGATTGCGAATACCTGTAGGATTGCGGGGTGCTGGACGTCCAGTGGACGTCCGTTCAGCACCGACCGAAGCGGAGCGTAGACTGCGAAAGCGACGGAGCAATCCGTGGACTTATATTCATGGTGTTGCCCGCAACGCGGGCATGAAAGTTTACTGTAGTTGTCTGTATTGCAGAAGCAAAATACCTGTAAATAGTATAAACTATTTTTCACTTGTATACAATGGTAACTTTTAAATTTATTGCGCTTTCATCTAGGGCGCTTTATCTATAGTGCGGAATTGTTTCACGTGAAACATTATAAGAACAGGAGAAAAGAAGACGACCAAGGAAGAATCAATGTTTCACGTGAAACAAAACGGAGCGTATAGGAGATGGTTAATCAATGTTTCACGTGAAACATTTTTAATGAAATCGAGTGCGGATTGGAAACAAATAATAAGGAGAGGAGCATAATGTTAAGGGAGTATATTAGCAGGAAAATAAGGGAAAATGAAGAACTTGTAATAGATTTGGAAAGTGATATAAAGAACAGGAGAAATCGAAAAAAAGAACTGGAAAAACTGATTAAGATTTTGGAAGATGAGAACAATGACGGGTCAGAGATATTTTCACCGAGAAATCACAGGGAACAAAATCTGAATAAATTAAAACAATATCATATAGAGCTGGAAAAAATTTTAAAGGAAATAGAAGATAAGCAAGATAAATTAAGCGAGACAAAGAAGAAAAGATCCGAATATAAAAGTATGCTTGCGGAGACTGAAAAAATTCATCAGGAAGGAGAAAAGTATGAGAACGTTAATTATCAGATAAGGGATGATCAGTCGAAAAAAGGGCAATCGGAAGAGGATAAGACGGCTGATGAGAAAATCGGGCAGCAGGTGCGGGATCAGACACGAAAGCAGCCAGAAGAGAAGAAAGAGATTAGAGAACCTGGGCAGCAGATGAATCAGACAGAGAGCCAGAGCGAGAATAAAAACCAGGAAAACGAGGTGGTGCAGACAGAAGACAAACAGGCGGAAAGCCGAGCGGAACAGAAGGGAGGTGAGCAGTCCGATGCGGAGATAACGCAACAACCGGGGAAAGAACGAATTCAGACAAAAGAGACCGATGAGCAGGCGGAGGAACTGGAATATGAAGAACCGGAAACGGTTCCCAATGCTATGGATACAAAGGTAATTATCCAAAAATCCATAGAAGAGATAGTAAAACGCATTGAGGCGGAAAAAGGGCAGGATTCCGGATCATCAGAACAAAAATATAAGACAGAGTTTCCACAGAAATATGAAACAAAACCGGCAAATGAAGAGAATCGTTTTGGAAAAATTCAGAAAGAAAACAAAGCAGGCCGAAACAATCTGAGCGAAATTGAAATCAAGTCCGCGGAATTAATTGTTCTTGAGAGTGAGCGGAAAAAGGAAAAGGAATTTCTGGAAAAGGTTAAGAAGGAAATTGATTTATGCTTTGTATATGCAGGAAACAGAAGCAAGTGCAGAAATGAATTGATAAAAGCAAAAAGACTAATTGAGAGCTATATTTCCTCTATCGAATAACAGATGAAAAACAATCCGAAAAAAATGTTTCACGTGAAACATTTCTGTAGCAAATGAGCCTGGATGGTGTTATACTGGATTGCAGAAAACAGAAGTTTGAAAGGAGAGATTTTCTAAATGGCAAGGGCAATAGTGATTGCAAATCAAAAAGGCGGAGTAGGGAAAACTACGACATCAATCAATCTGTCCGCCTCCCTCGCAAAAGAGGGAAAAAATGTTCTTGTTATTGATATGGATCCGCAGGGAAATACAACAAGCGGACTGGGAGTGGATAAGGAACAGATCGAGTCTACTGTTTATGAGATGCTGCTGGGGGAGGCAGCGATAGAAGACTGCATTCAGAAGAATGTGCAGGAAAGTCTGTTTTTGTCTCTTCTTCCGTCAAATATCAATCTGGCAGCGGCGGAGATCGAATTGATTGGAGTGGAGGACAAAGAGTTTGTTCTGAAAAAAGCCCTGGATAAGGTTAAGGACGAGTATGATTTTATAATTATAGATTGTCCTCCTTCGCTGAATATGCTCACAATTAATTCCATGTGCGCCGGGGATACGGTACTGGTTCCGATTCAGTGTGAGTATTATGCGCTGGAAGGTTTGTCGCAGCTGATTCACACGATTAGTCTGGTTCAGGAGCGTTTGAATCCGAAACTTGAGATAGAAGGGGTAGTATTTACCATGTACGATGCCAGAACAAATCTGTCTCTTCAGGTGGTTGAAAACGTGAAAAGTAATCTGAAACAGAACATATATAAAAGTATTATTCCGCGTAATGTGCGTCTTGCGGAAGCGCCCAGCTATGGTATGCCGATTACAGAATACGACCCGAAATCTGCCGGGGCGGAAGCATATCGGAGACTTGCTGAAGAAGTGATACATAGAGGAGAGGAAGAAGAATGGCCGTAAAAAAGACTGGATTAGGTAAAGGATTGGATTCTCTTATTCCGGCTTCACCAGTAAGAAAAAAGGTGGAAAAAGAAAATACAGGACTGCAGCAGATAAAGACAGCCGTTAAAAAAGAAGAAGTAAAACTCCGCATCACGGAAGTGGAACCGAATCGGGATCAGCCGCGGAAAAAATTTGATGAGGATGCTCTTCTGGAATTATCGGAATCGATTAAACAGTATGGTGTAATTCAGCCTCTGCTTGTCAAGAAAAGGGATGATTATTATCAGATCATAGCCGGAGAGAGAAGATGGAGAGCGGCAAAACTGGCAGGTTTGAAGGAAGTTCCGGTAATTATAAAGGAATTATCGGATCAGGAGACGGTTGAGGTATCTCTTATTGAAAATATTCAGAGGGAGAACCTGAATCCAATTGAGGAAGCGCAGGCATATAAGCGTCTGCTCACGGAGTTCAACTTGAAGCAGGATGAAATTGCCGCAAGGGTTTCAAAAAGCCGTACAGCGATTACAAATTCCATGAGACTGCTGAAGCTGGATGAGCGGGTACAGGAAATGGTGATTAACGACATGCTTTCAACCGGACATGCAAGGGCTTTGCTTGCCATAGAAGATAAGGAACTGCAGTACAAGGCGGCAATTCAGATTTTTGATGAGAAGATGAGTGTCCGGGAAGTCGAGAGACTGGTTAAGGCTATGACAACCGAAAAGGTGGAGAAGCAGAAAAAAGAACCGGAGAATCATTTTGTGTATACGGATATTGAGGAAAAGATGAAATCGTTGCTTGGCACAAAAGTGGTGATTAATCATAAGGCAAATAATAAGGGAAGGATAGAAATCGAATATTATTCCAATGAGGAATTGGAGAGACTGCTGGAGCTGTTTCAGTCCATCAGGGCATGAAAAAGAGGCAGTCGGGGAAAATAATTTCCTGCGGTTACGGGGATAAGGGAGAGATAATTAATGCAGAGTAATATTTTGAATTCACTTGGAATAGATCCGGGATTCCTTGTGATAGCAATGATGGGGATTATGATCTTTGTGTTGCTGTATATGGTGCGAGTGTCCATGAAACTCACCAGATTTTCCAGAAGATACAAGATTTTTATGAGAGGGAAAGACGCGGTATCTCTGGAGATGGCGTTTGCGCAGAGATTTGCGGATGTGGACAAAATTGAAGAAATTACAAAAATGCACACCAATGAGATACGCAGGATAAAAGAGATACAGGGAAGAACAGCAAACAAGATTGGAATTGTGAAATATGATGCTTTTCCGGATGTCGGAGGGAGGCTGAGTTTTGCGCTTGCAATGCTCGACGAGAGTGATTCCGGATTTGTCCTGAACGCAATTCATGGGCGTGAAGGATGTTATACTTATATAAAGGAAATAGTAAAAGGAGAGTCCTATGTAGTTCTGGGCCAGGAGGAGAAGGAGGCGCTGAGACAGGCTGTCAACTACTTTAATGATATGAACTGAAAGAATCAGACGGAGGAAAAGGGACTGTTCCTCTGTCATGGAAAAAATGAAAAGTTTTTCAGGAAAGGGATTGTATAAAACGATAAAAGAAGGTAGAATAGTTCAGGCTGTATCAGATGAGAGAGGTCTGCTGAAGCAGACCCGAATCTTGCGCCGGGACTTGCGGGCAAGTCTTGAATTGCAGAAACAAAAAATAATATAAATCGGAGGAATCAAAAATGCTGGATATTAAATTTGTCAGAGAGAATCCAGAAGTCGTTAAGGAGAATATAAGAAAAAAGTTTCAGGACAATAAACTTCCGATGGTAGATGAAGTTCTCGAACTGGATAAGAGAAACAGAGAGATTAAGAAAGAAGTGGAAGCTCTGAGAGCAAACAGAAATAAGATTTCAAAGCAGATCGGAGCTCTGATGGCGCAGGGAAAGAAGGAGGAAGCAGAGGCTGTCAAGAAGCAGGTGACAGAGAGCGCGCAGAGAATGGCACAGCTCGATGAGGAAGAGCGCGAGGTTGAGGAGAAGATCAGGAAGATCATGCTGGTCATTCCAAATATCATCGATCCATCCGTGCCGATTGGAAAGGACGACAGCGAGAATGTGGAAGTCCAGAGATACGGGGAGCCGGCAGTTCCGGATTTCGAGATCCCATATCATACGGAGATCATGGAGAGATTCAACGGAATCGATATGGACGCGGCAGGACGCGTTGCGGGCAATGGCTTCTACTACCTGATGGGCGATGTCGCAAGGCTTCATTCCGCAATTCTTTCTTACGCGAGAGATTTCATGATCGGCAGAGGTTTCACGTACTGTATTCCGCCATTTATGATCCGCAGCAATGTGGTGACGGGCGTTATGAGCTTTGCGGAGATGGATGCGATGATGTATAAGATTGAGGGGGAGGATCTCTATCTGATCGGAACAAGCGAACATTCCATGATCGGAAAGTTTATTGATACAATCCTCAAGGAGGAAGACCTTCCGTATACCCTGACAAGCTATTCTCCGTGTTTCCGCAAGGAAAAAGGAGCGCATGGAATTGAAGAGAGAGGTGTTTACCGTATCCATCAGTTTGAGAAGCAGGAGATGATCGTTGTCTGCAAGCCGGAGGACAGTATGATGTGGTTTGATAAACTGTGGCAGAACACGGTGGATTTCTTCCGCACACTGGATATTCCGGTTCGTACGCTGGAGTGCTGTTCGGGAGATCTTGCGGATCTGAAAGTGAAATCCGTCGATGTTGAGGCATGGTCCCCGCGGCAGAAAAAATATTTTGAGGTCGGAAGCTGCTCAAATCTTGGAGACGCGCAGGCGAGAAGACTGAAAATTCGTGTAAACGGAAAATCCGGAAAATATCTTGCGCATACACTGAATAATACCGTTGTCGCGCCGCCGCGTATGCTGATCGCGTTTCTTGAGAATAATCTGAATGCGGACGGAAGCGTAAGAATTCCGGAAGCGCTGCGTCCTTACATGGGAGGCATGGAACTGATCGAAGTAAAGAAATAATAATTATTGAAAGGGAGAGGCGATGCATTCATATCTCAGGTCAATAGGATTTGGCAAAATCAAAAGGGAATCTGAACTGGAAGAGATTCTGGAAGATGTCTACAGAAATTATGAACATCGAAATGTAGTGAAGAAAGAAGAGGAAGGCGCTTTTCTTGAGATGTCGAGGAGCTTTGGAACTGATATGGGAATCCGGCTCTGCGGCATGCTTGATGAGACGGGCTTCCATCGCCAGTATTATTTCCCGTTTTATACAGGAAGCGGCATAACAACGACGGAAGAGATTTCCATTGAGAAACGGGCGGGTGGAGATTCTTTCGCCGGTATATGCGATGACGGAAGAGTCGGTGCGTCTCTGATCTTTTATGTGCAGAATCCTTCCGCTTATCACAAGGAAATGGATCTGAATATTCTGAAGGGAAGAAAAGTGACGACTACTTTTACGGGACTTTCCCTGAGCGGGACGATTATTCTCCCTATCCATAAGGATGACAAAAAGGAAGAGGACAGACGCCGTGGTCTGGTAAAACGAAACCGCCTGCTGACAGCCGCCAAGAACGGGGATCAGGACGCGATTGAAAGTCTCACAATTGAGGATATGGATCTTTATTCCATGATCTCGCGAAGAATTGAAAAAGAAGATGTTCTTTCCATTGTGGACACCAGTTTTATGCCGTACGGAATGGAGTGCGACCAGTATCAGATTATAGGAAATATCAATTATTACACAAAGATAAAGAACCAGTACACGGGAGAGTATGTTTACCAGCTGAATCTTGAGTGCAATGACATGAATTTCGATGTCTGTATCAACGCGGAGGATCTGCTGGGAGATCCTGCTGAGGGGAGAAGGTTCCGAGGCGGGATCTGGCTGCAGGGCCAGGTAAATTTTGAGTAAGACTGCCGCATTTGGAAAATAATTTAAGAAATGAAATTAAAAAAATATCTTGCTATTTTGCGGAAAATATAGTATGATAATCTATAGCTGTTTGACAGCTTTGTGTAAAACCAAATCATTTGTAAGTGTTCCTATAGCTCAGCAGGATAGAGCGTTCGCCTCCTAAGCGAAAGGCCGCGCGTTCGAATCGCGCTAGGAACG
>CANQAR010000162.1 GCA_947588845.1 uncultured Lachnospiraceae bacterium | reverse complement strand
GGTCACGCCTTTGGAGAATGGACGACGACAAAAGAGCCGACGGAAATGAAAAAGGGCCTGCAGGAGCGTAAGTGTGAGAAGTGCGGCGAAGTGGAGAGCATGGACCTTCCGAGCACGGGGCATAGTAAGCACAGCTATGATGAAGGGAAGGTCACGCAGGAGGCCAGCTGCGAGGAAGCAGGCGAGCTGACATATACCTGTACGGTATGCGGGGAGACAAAGACGGAAAAGATCCCGGCGACAGGTCACGCCTTTGGCAGGTGGACGACGACAAAGGAACCGACCGCGACAGAAAACGGAGTCCAGATGAGGAGCTGTGAGAACTGCGGAGAGACAGAAAGCAGGACGATCCCGAATACCATTCATGTGCACAGCTATGATGAAGGAAAGGTCACACAGGAAGCGGGCTGCGAGGAAGCAGGCGAGCTGACATATACCTGTACGATATGCGGGGAGACAAGGACAGAAAAGATCCCGGCGACGGGCCACGCCTTTGGAGAGTGGACGACCACAAAAGAGCCGACCGCGACGGAGAGAGGCATCCAGGAGCGTAAGTGTGAGAAGTGCGGCGAAGTGGAAAGAAAAACAATCCCGAATATAAGTCACGAGCACAGCTATGACGAAGGAAAGGTCACGCAGGAAGCCGGATGTGAGAAGGAAGGCGAGCTGACTTGGACCTGTACGGAATGCGGGGAGACGAAGACAGAGGAAATCCCGGCGACAGGTCACGCCTTTGGCAGGTGGACGACGACAAAGGAACCAACCGCGACAGAAAACGGAGTCCAGATGAGGAGCTGTGAGAACTGCGGAGAGACAGAAAGCAGGACGATTCCGACTACCATTCATGTGCACAGTTATGACGAAGGAAAGGTCACGCAGGAAGCGGAATGTGAGAAGGCAGGCGAGATAATATACACCTGTACAGATTGCGGAGAGACAAGGACAGAGGAAATCCCGGCGACAGGGCACAGCTTCGGCAAGTGGACGACGATCAGCGCCCCGACCCTGACGGAAGACGGGCTCCAGACGCGTGACTGCGAGAACTGCGGTATGGAGGAGAGCAGGGCGGTTAAGAAACCGCAGTCGGAAGATGACGAACCTGCGGATCCTGAAAATCCGGATGAACCGGAAGATCTGCCGCCACCTCAGTACTATGCTCCATACATTACGCTGAATCTCTCGGAGATTACACTTCAGGCAGGTCAGTCTACCGCGGAAGTGAAAGTAGTGGAAGTGGCGGAAGGCGATTCCGTGAAATCCTGGAAATCCAGCGATACAAATATTGCGGCGGTGGACAAGAGCGGAAACATCAAGGCCAAAAATAAAGCCGGTACGGCGACGATCACGGTTACGACCGTAAACGGCGCGGAAGCCTCCGTCAAGGTGACTGTAAAGAAAGTGGTAACCGCCACAAAGGTCACCGGCCTGAAGAAGAAGGTCACGCTGAAGAAAGGAAAGACGCTGAAGCTGAAACCGGTATTAAAGCCGGCAAAAGCGCAGGACGAGATTACCTACAAGTCTTCGAACAGCAAGATCGTGAAGGTAAACAAAAACGGGAAGCTGACAGCGAAGAAGAAAGGTACGGCGACGATCACGGTCAAGGCCGGGAATGTAAAAACGACTGTCAAGGTGACGGTGAAGAAATAATGCTTTAAATGATGTGTTTGCCATCCGGCTGTGGGCGCCCACGGCCGGGGGGCTTCACATAAGTAACACAGTAATACCCGGCTGCGGAGAATGGGAAAAACAGGAAAGGAAATTCTTCGCGGGCGGGAGATCCTGCCAGGTAATTTTATCTGCAGGATATGGTTTTTCGGAAGGAGGAATTGCTATGAAAAACCAGAAAATCAAAAAAATGGTAACTGTAGTGATGACGGCTGCACTGGTGTGCGCGAGCGCACTCCCGGTGTTTGCTGACTGGGAAACCTTCCAGATGGGAGGAAGTAACAATGGATTTTTCGGTCTGGCCGGAAATCAGGCTGCGCCTCTGGCGCAGGGGACTCCGGCGGCTGAACCGACGCAGCTTGAGACACTGGGAAGTCCATTCGTGGGTGTCGACGCGGAAACGGTTACTGCGGGGGATATCGCCTACACGCTTTACAATGGCGGCACTGTAGGCAACGAAAAAGGCGGAGCCCGAATGCGTGCGACAAATCTCAATACCGGAGCAAAGTTCTGGGATGTGCAGATTTTCCCGGCGGACAATGTGGAGCAGCTGGCTACACCGGTAATCGACGGCAGCACGCTGTATGCCGCTATCAACGAAGATACGTCGATCTTTTCGTCGGACAGTATCACAGGCGGAGAGATTCCTTCTCAAGAGCCGGAGTCAGAATCAGAAGAAAATCCCTTGAAACCGACGACGGTTGTGGTCGCGGACAAATTTGATCTGCCAAGTGATTTGTCCGGCATTCAGGTGGCGACAAATCTCAAAGGGACAACAGGAGGCAGCATTACGGGACAAATCGTGTTGACAAGTACGGAAAATCCTGAAGACACTTATGAGCTTGGCAGTAATTCCTATTACGACGGCAACATGATATTCTATAACCTTAGCGGAGATGTTGTCCCGGAAGGTACATACAAGCTGGAACTTCAGGTTATAAACACTACTGGTGCAGCATTGAATCTTACGTCAGCGGATGTGACAGTCCCGACATGGGATCTGGTGAAAGTTGATGGAATTAACACCACGCTTCCTTCTGTTACTTACCTTACGGATGGCCCGCAGACTTATGATAATACTGATACATATCAGGGTTACGGCGAGCCGAACAGTCCGCTGAAGATTTTTGACGGGAAGCTTTACATTGGAATCAGCGACGGAGACAGGTGCTATTACCAGTACGATATCACGAAAGGGACGTTTGACAGTACTTCGGCAGTACGTTTTGTACCGAGTGAAGAGGATAATGACTTCTACTGGGCAGGAGCTGCTCAGATCGAAAACGGCGGTCAGAGCTATATTGTTTTTGGAAGCAATAACAGATATCTGTACGTACAGTCCGCAGATGATTTTGCGAAAACAGGGATATCAGTTAATCTTACAGGATATGTCACTGATGCAGGATCAGTCCGCTCCAGCATTGTCGTCGGGTCCGGGACAAATGAAGGGTATATATTCTTCACAAGCCAGGGATGCTACCTGTGGAGCGCTGCGATTTCCTCTTTGTTTGACGGAACCGCGGCAGCGGGAAGCGGCAATGTGAAATCTATCAAATTGTATCAAGATGATACCGCGTCGAGTGTTTCCACACCTGCAGTCCTGCCAGATGGCCAGATTTATGTAGGATATAGGTATGAAGATGTTGAGAACTATACTACATTAGGAGGTCTCTGGATCGGCAAAGCGGAAGGTACCGCACTAACTAATACAACGATTATTGATATGAAAGCGCCTGTAGATTCTTCCCCGCTTGTCTACTACGGGGACGATATAAACGGTGCGGACTATGTTTACTTTACGACGAACAGTGCGACAGGAGGAGGGTACTGTTATAGTTATCCGGGCAAGGAAGAGGAAAATAAGCCTGATTTAATCTGGAACATTGGGGTGAGCACAGATCCGGAAAACAATGCGTCCTACACCCTCCAGGGTATGTCCGTGGACGCGAACGGCACGCTGGTATTTGGCAACGACCTTGACCAGCTGTTCGTGATTCCGAACACACCGGCAGCGGCAGCTCCTCCGGCGGAATCGGAGACGTCGTCGGAAGCCGGGGAGGAAGCGCCTCAGACGGAGGCAGCAGCGGAGTAAATCCGGAAACAGGAAACAGTAAAATAAGGGAAACGGCCATGCCCGCCCTGCGGCGGGCGGCCGGATGAAACAACAGCCAAAACCGGCTCAAAACCGGCTTTGGCTTGTTGTCGGTTAAAGAAGACTTATTCAGGAGGTAGATATGAAAAGCAGATTGAGACGATTGCGTAAGAAATTTCTGGCGCTGGCGGTTGCTGCTGCCATGCTCCTGCTCCTTATTCCCGTTCTTCCGGATCATACGCAGGCGGCTGACGGGATTACGGTCAGCTTCCGGCTGATTGGTTCCACGAAAGCAGGCGGAAGCATTTCCCTGCTGAAAAGGGCGCTGAGTCCCGCGACCGGCTATCTCGGCGCGGAGTATGTTACCTGGATTCCGACAAAATCTTATACGCTTGAAACAGGGAGCACCGTATATGATCTGTTTACAAAAGCGCTCTCAGAAGCGGGACTTTCGAGCACGGGAGCGGAGAGTAATTATGTGAAATCGATCACGGCGCCTGCCGCGTGCGGAGGGTATACGCTTTCAGAATTTACAAACGGCAAATGGAGCGGCTGGATGTACACGGTGAACGGAAGTCATCCGAGCGTCGGTTTGCAGAAATACGTGTTGAGTAACGGGGATCAGGTGATCTGGCATTATGCGAATGATTATGTCTGCGAGGAAGCGGATGATATGGGAGGTCTTCCGGAGGCGCAGGCGTTCTGGAATATGTGGCTGACGGCGCCGGATACAGATCCGTCTGTGCCGCCCCAGACAGAGCCGCCGACAGAGAAGCCAACAGAACCTCCGACGGAGGAGCCGACAGAAGAACCGACGGAAGAGCCAACAGAAAAGCCGACGGAAGAGCCGACAGAAGAGCCGACAGAGAAGCCGACGGAAGAACCGACGGAGGCGCCGACAGAAGAGCCGACGGAAGAGCCAACAGAGAAGCCGACGGAGGCGCCGACAGAAGAACCGACGGAAGAGCCAACAGAAGAACCGACGGAAGAGCCGACAGAAGAGCCGACGGAGGCGCCGACAGAAGAACCGACAGAAGAACCGACGGAAGAGCCGACAGAAGAACCGACGGAAGAGCCGACAGAAGAACCGACGGAAGAGCCGACAGAAAAACCGACAGAAGAACCGACGGAGAAACCGACGGAAGAGCCAACAGAGAAACCGACGGAGCCGCCGACAGAGAAGCCAACGGAAAAGCCAACGGAGAAGCCAACAGAAAAACCGACGGAAAAACCAACGGAGAAGCCAACAGAAAAACCGACGGAAGCGCCGACAGAGAAACCGACGGAAAAACCGACAGAGAAACCGACGGAAGAGCCAACAGAGAAACCGACGGAAAAACCAACGGAGCCGCCGACAGAGAAACCAACGGAAAAGCCAACAGAAAAACCGACAGAGAAACCGACGGAGCCGCAGGAGACGCAGCCGACGGAGAAACCGACGGAAGAACAGACAGAAGAGCTAACAGAGAAACCGACGGAGCCGCCGACAGAGAAGCCAACGGAGAAGCCAACAGAAAAACCGACGGAAAAACCAACAGAAAAACCGACGGAAGAACCGACGGAGGCGCCGACAGAGAAACCGACGGAAAAACCGACAGAGAAACCGACGGAGCCGCAGGAGACGCAGCCGACGGAGAAACCAACAGAAAAACCGACAGAGAAACCGGCGGAAAAACCAACGGAGCCGCCGACAGAGAAACCAACGGAAAAGCCAACAGAAAAACCGACGGAAAAACCGACAGAGAAACCGACGGAGCCGCAGGAGACGCAGCCGACGGAGAAACCGACGGAAGAGCCAACGGAAGAGCCGACAGAAGAACTGACGGAGCCGCAGGAGACGCAGCCGACGGAGAAACCGACGGAAGAACAGACAGAAGAGCCGACAGAGGAACTGACGGAGCCGCAGGAGACGCAGCCGACGGAGGAGCTGACGGAAGAGCAAACAGAGGAGCCAACGGAGGAACAGACGAAGCCGCAGGAGACGCTGCCGACGGAGAAACCAACGGAAGCGCTAACAGAAAAGCCGACAGAGAAACCAATGGAGACGCCGACGGAGAAACCGACAGAGCCGCAGGAGACGCTGCCGACGGAGAAACCAACGGAAGCGCTAACAGAAAAGCCGACAGAGAAACCAATGGAGACGCCGACGGAGAAACCGACAGAGCCGCAGGAGACGCTGCCGACGGAGAAGCCGACGGAAGAACAGACAGAGGAGCCAACGGAGGAACTGACAGAGCCGCAGGAGACGCAGCCAACGGAGAAGCCGACAGAATCTCCGACGGAGAAGCCGACAGAACCTCCGACAGAAAAACCGACGGAAGCGCCAACGGAGAAACCGACGGAAAAACCGACGGAGACGCCTGCCGCGAAGAATCTGAAGATCAGCGCGAAGAAGGTTTCCCTCCTGCCGGGAGATACGTACCGGCTGTCGGTGACATTTACGCCGGCCGGCTCGAAAGGGAAGGTGACCTGGAGCAGTCTGGATAAGAAGGTGGTCACGGTGGACGCGGACGGCGTCCTGACGGTGAAAGGGGAAGGGACGGCTGTGGTCACGGCCGCTCTGGAGAACGGAAAGAAGGTTTCCTGCACGGTGACGGTCAAGGAAAGACCCGCGAAGAAGGTGGAGCTGAACAAGAAGAAAGCGTCTCTGAAGAAGGGGAAGACGCTGAAGCTGAAAGCTGTCCTGACGCCGCAGAACGCGTCGGAGAAAGTAACCTGGAGCAGTTCTGACAAGAAGGTTGCGAAGGTGAACAAGAAGGGCAAAGTGACCGCCCGGAAGAAGGGAACGGCGGTGATCACGGTGAAGACGGCCAGCGGGAAGAAGGCGACCTGCAGGATCACGGTGAAGTAAGGAGGCGCGGATGAAGAAAAAATCGGTTTATAACCTGCTGATGGCCGCGGCGGTCGTGCTGATCGTCATCGCCGGGCTGATGATGGTGGGAAGCGTGAAGGGCTGGCAATTTCCGGGAGGCGGAGACAAAGAGGAGAAAACGGCGGTTTCCGCGCCCGGCGAGGACGGCGAAGATCCGGCCGGAGGCCGCGGAACGGAGCAGGGGAACGTTTCCGGTGAGACTGCTGCCGATACGGAAGCGGACACGGAGGAAAGCGCCGGAAATGCAAATTTTGACATTGCAGATACAGAAAAAGGGGAGGACGTGCTTCCGGCCCTTGTGACGGCGAAGGAGAAGACAGGCGGCGTGAACATCGAGCGGATGGGGATCGCCTACCGCCTTGAGGACGGAACGAAGCTGCGCGACGGCGACATCCTGCAGACGCTGAACGGCGCGACAGTGACGGTGGACATGGACGGGGATACGGTCTGCCTCGGGCAGAACTGCGAGGTAAAGCTCCATCTGGACGAGGAAAAAGGGGTATCTTTCGACCTGAAGACCGGGGAAGTGTTCGCGGATATCAGCAGTACGCCGGTTGCGCTGCAGCTTGGAGATTCTCAGGCGCGGACAGAGGAAGCGGTGTTTTCCGCGGATGTCCGGGTCGGAAGCGCGAATGTCTTTGTGTACGCGGGGACGGTGCAGACAGATGAACATACCGTGGAAAGCGGCGAAGCGGCCGGGATCCTGTCGGACGGGACGACGGTGCGCGATCTCTCTTTACAGTCGCTGGATGAGTTTCTGCTGGAGCGGACGGCTTCCCTCGCGGACGGCGCGGCGCTCTGCTTTACAAAGGAGCAGATCAGCGGGGTGCAGGAGGAAAGAAGGGCCGCAATGGCGCAGGTGATCGCGGACCGGCAGGAGGAACAGAGGCAGGCGAGGGTCGAGCAGCAGCGCGAGGCCAACCTGCAGAATTCTCTTGCGGACGAAGCAGTTGAAAATGCCGGGGGCGGTTCTTCCGGAACGGGCGGAAGTTCGTCGGGAAGCGGTACAGGCGGAAGCGCGGGTAATTTCGGCGGCAGTTCGGATGGCGGTTCCGGTAATTCGGGCAGCGGTTCCGGCTACTCGGAGGCGCCCGGCGTCGTGGATATCGGTGGGGATTCCGGGAGCGTGCCGGAGGCGCCGGCGGCAAATACCTGCACGATTGAGATCCGATGCGACACGATCCTCAACAACATGGGCGATCTGCGTGAGGGAAAGAGCGCGTACGTGCCGTTGAACGGTGTGATCCTCGCGGCATCCACCCTGGAATTTACCGAGGGGGATACGGTCTTTGACGTGCTGCAGAACGCGTGCAGCCTGGCCGGGATTCAGCTGGAATATTCCTACACGCCGGCCTACGACAGCTATTATATAGAAGGAATCAATAACCTGTATGAGTTCGACTGCGGAAACGAGTCGGGATGGATCTACAAAGTGAACGGATGGTCTCCGAATTACGGATGTTCTTCCTACTATGTGGAGAACGGGGATGTGATTTCCTGGTGCTATACCTGCCAGGGACTTGGAGCAGATGTCGGCGGAAGCGTGGGGTGAAACACATCTTTCTCTGAGGGCAGCGTTGAAAGAACCGCCCCTGTAATGGTAAAATATGATTATCAGAATATTGAAACAGTATAAGAAAGGGGCAGAGAATTTATGAAAAAGAGACTTCCGATTGGTATTGAGTTTTTTGATGAGATTGTATCGAAGGATTTTTATTATGTGGATAAGACGATGTTTATCGCGGATCTTCTGCGTGATCTGGGAAAAGTGAATCTGTTTACGCGGCCGCGCCGCTTTGGGAAAACGCTTGGTATGACCATGCTGAGGACATTTTTTGAGGCCGGCCGCGACAGAAGCCTGTTTGACGGGTTGGAGATCTCGCGGGAAAAAGAACTGTGTGACAAGCACATGGGACAGTATCCTGTGATCTTTCTCACGCTGAAGGGTGTGGAGGGACGGAATTTTCAGGAGGCATATGAGGCGCTGCGCAGGATCATCGGCTGGGAGGCTTTCCGACATTCTGTTTTGTCGGAGAGCAGCCGGCTGTCTTCAAAGGAGAGGGAGACGTACCAGTCTCTGACGAAGATGGAGAACGGAATGTTTGTGATGCCGGAAGCTGTCCTGATCGACGGCCTCCGGATCCTGTCACAGCTTTTGTCAAAGCATTATGGGAGGAAAGCGGTCATCCTGATCGATGAGTACGACGTCCCTCTCGACAAGGCGTTTCAGGCGGGATACTATGACGAGATGGTATCGC
>CANQAR010000161.1 GCA_947588845.1 uncultured Lachnospiraceae bacterium | reverse complement strand
GCATCCACCGTCAGCGTGACTGTTCCGTCGCTGTTCTCTTTTATATCGATTACTTCCGGAACAGAGAGACCAAAAAAATCAGGAGCATAATTCATGCAGCCCAGTCTCTGCCATTCATAAACCTGCTTTTCTTCATCGAATACCGCGTATTTCTGTATCTGTTCCGATGTTGCCGGAAGATACTCCATCATCAGACTTTCAAAATCTTCCTTTGGTATTCCATCCTGGTAATTCTCAGGATTAAAGTCTTCCTGATATTTCATTTTATAGAGGTATTCATACAGTCCATTATAGTCCAGAGCTTCCATATGGCTGTCGTCCCAGTTTGAACACAAAAGATTATTTCCCTGATATGCCAGACCAGACACGCATTTCTGAGTCATTTCACGCTGCTCTTCGGTCAGCGGCCTGATTCTGATCAGACAGCTTCCATCTATAATCTCTGTTACTTCCGGCGGCTCCAGAACGCATAACTGATAACAAAACCATCCTTTCTCTGTATACTCCCATTCTTTGAGTCTCGTATAATAAATTCCGGATATGCCAGGCTCATTATCTTCTCTCCAAGTACCAATACAGATCAGCACATACATATCCGTCCCATCAAACACATATTTTTCTCGTCTTATACCGCCGCCTGTATTTATTTTATAAAGGAGTTCGTCACATGTCTCTCCCCGTTCCGCTTTTCTTAAAAAGCTTTCCATTTTTTCGTAATTGCGCACAGGTACCAGACGAGAATCCCCATATAATACAGCCGCTCCGTCCTGGCTTATCACATCCGCCATTTTGGCACGATCCTCATCTGAAATCACCGCATTTCCTGCTCCTTTACCAGAAACAGGATATACCTTCTGAATCAGTCCCATTTTCTTTAGACAGTCTTTTTCTGCTCTTTCTTTCTCAGCCGGGTCAATGGGAAGATCATAGCCTTTTTCTATCTGTTCTGTTGCTCCCTCTTTCTTTTTTATATCTTCTCCATCTGCTTTGCACACCCGGACAAATGAACATGACAAAAATATCAACATAATTAAAAGACACTTTTTCATCGCGCTCTGTCTTCCTTTTTTTTAAAATCCTGCTTTATGTATTGCGCTAAAACTTCTTTCACTTTACTTACAACATAACCACTTCCGCCGGTCTCCTTAACATCTTCCACCATGCTGATTATAAGAACAGGGGTATCCATATCCGGATCGGTTGTAAATACTGTAAACCATCCCGTCTCTGTACCGCTGGTATCTTCCTGTGTGGCTTTGATCTCTGCTGTCCCGGTCTTACCTGCCAGAAGTATATCGTCTCTGTGAGCCGCATAGCCTGTGCCATTCGGGTCATTTACAACTCCGATCATCCCTTCCATCACCTGGCTGACCGTATTATCCGAAAAGATCCCGGGAACCCATATTTCTCCATCTGGATCCCAGACCTGACGAAAGCGATTAAGCAAAGGTTTCTTTTCATCCTCATTCAACAAGCTCCACTGCTCCGCCGATAGGCCTCTGATAAAGTCATTATTATCATACGACGGCGTACTGACCAGCGCCAGAACTTCTCCCGTGTACGGATTAACCGCCACAGAACAGCCATTATCATCTTTAAACTGCTCATACAATAACTGCTGCAGACCGGAATCTATCGTCAGCCAGATATTTTCTCCGTCTTCTTTCACACTGACAGCGACAGTTTCTTTTGTGTTTCCATTTTCATCCACAATCACAATCTCATGCCCGTTCTGCCCTTTCAGTTCCTTTTCAAAAAGACTTTCCATTCCTGTCCGCCCAATCACACTGCCGGAACTGTAATCCCCTTCTGGGTAATTTTCCAGATCCTCCGCGGTAACCTCCTGCACATATCCAATCAAGTGGGCAGCCGCCTCTTTCAGGCTGTAGGAACGCACCTCTGTGTCCGACAGCATCACGCCTGGAATCTCAAGAAGCTTTTTCTGCCGCTCTCTTTCCTCCAGAATTCCTTCATCCGGATCCGCCTGCATCAAATCCAGGTCCTGTACTTTGGGAACAACCGCAACCGGCACAAAAAAGTCTTCTTTTACCCATTCCGCTTCCAGTTTGTTCTCAATGGTCTCCGGATCCATATTCAAAAGTTCCGAAATCTGTCTTACGGATTCCTCCCGATCTTTCAGTTTCCCGGGAACAATGCCGACAGACGAAGCTGTGCTTTTTCCGGCAAGCACCTGTCCGTTTCTGTCCGTAATCTCCCCTCTTTCAGCCTGAGAAGTCAAAACTCTTACCTTATCATTTCTTTCCAACTCCGGAAAAATCAGGTTGTCCTTCCAGGCAAGCTTATACCCATCCTGCCCTTTCACAAAATTCATCTCATTCTCAAAGCTGACAGGTCCGGCCAGAGTATCAAATGACATCTGATACCTTATACTTCTTTCATCTGTGACATCATCTGACACTTCCGCCTTTATATTTTCCGCTTCAATTCCTTCATAAATCGCAGAGTTTCTCTTTATAAAATCCTCTTCGCTGACAGATTCGGAATTTTCCACATCTATCATTTCATACATCTTCTGGTACTCACCATTGGAAATACAGGCAATATACTCATGCAAAAATTCTTTCGGATTAAATCTGGCGGATGTCATCTTTATCATAAAAATTATCAAAACCACCATTCCTGCAGCCAGTAATCCCACTACAGGAAGAAAAATATGTACTCTGCGCTTTTTTTCGGATGATATCTTCACACGATGGGACATTCCTCCCGGCTTTCCTGGTCCCTGTGATCCTTTTTCCGACTGTCTCTCCATGCTTCCCTCCACTCTCTTATCATTACCTTGACATCCTTTTTACCTTCTCCTGCATTATAGCAGACTGTGCATAAAAAACAACTCCCCATCTTCCATATGACCTGAATGTGACCATCACTACCACCCGATCATTGTATATAAACCAAAAAATGCCCGCAATTTAATAATTGAAATATGGACCATTGTATGATATCATATAAAGATAAAAAGTGGATATAAAAGATATCAATGACTCCACAGGAAATGATTACTTTTATGCGCAGACCCGCACATGGAAATCAGCTGCTGGCGCAGCATGCGGGCCGCGCGGACGAGAAGGAGGAAAACCGCCTCCTACTCGATCCTGCAATGCGGGCACCACCATGGATGAAAGGAGCGTGGCAAAAAATGAAAATGTCCCGGAAAAAACTTCCGATCGGAATCGAAAATTTTGAAAAACTTCGTTCTGACGATTTTTACTACATTGACAAGACCGGACTGGTCCGCGATCTGCTTAACAACTGGGGAGAAGTAAATTTATTCACCCGTCCGCGGCGGTTTGGGAAAACGCTGAACATGAGCATGCTGGAGCATTTTTTCTCTCTGGACGGGGATAAAAGCATTTTTGACGGATTAGAGATCACAGAAGAGAAGGCGATCTGTGAAGAATACATGGGAAAATATCCTGTCATTTCCATTTCCTTAAAAGGGATCGATGCGCGAACCTATGAGACGGCATATCAGATGGCGGTCCGGATCATCATGGATGCCGCAGCAAAATTCTACTTCCTTCTGGAGAGTGAGAAGCTGAACGAACATGATAAGGCGGAATACAAAGATCTCCTTGATAAAAAAATGGATGAAGGCCTGGCGGGCAGCAGTCTGAAGCTGCTGTCAGGACTGTTAGAAAAGCATTACGACAAAAAAGTGATTCTGCTGATCGACGAGTATGATGTTCCCCTGGCGAAGGCCCACGCAAACGGGTACTATGACCGGATGATTTCTCTGATCCGCAGCCTGCTGGGACAGGCGCTGAAGACAAACAACAGCCTGAAATTCGCGGTGCTGACCGGGTGCCTGCGGATCTCGAAGGAGAGCATCTTTACCGGGCTGAACAACCTGAAAGTACTGTCAGTCGCGGATGAGCGTTTCGATGAGTATTTCGGTTTTACGGACAAAGAAGTAAGAGAGCTTCTCGCGTATTACGAGATAGAGGAACATTACGAGAAGATAAAAACATGGTATGACGGCTACCAGTTCGGGAATGTGGAGGTATACTGTCCGTGGGACGTGCTGAACCACTGCGACCGGGCCCGAAGCGCCCCGGATGCGCAGCCGGAGAACTACTGGATCAACACGAGCAGCAACGACGCGGTAAAGCGGTTCATCCGGGAATCAGGAAATGCGGCGCTGCTGAAAAGGGAAATCGAGCGCCTGGTGGCCGGTGAGACCGTCACAAAAGAGATCCGGCAGGAGCTTACCTATCCGGAGATCTATCTGACGGTCGACAACATCTGGAGCCTGCTCTTTACGACCGGATACCTGACCCAAAGAGGGAAGCCAGAGGGAAGAAATATGAAGCTTGCAATCCCCAATCTGGCAGTGCGGGACATCTTTGTGACGCAGATTATGGAATACTTCAAGGAGAACGTGCGGGAGGACGGGGATACGCTGAACCGGTTCTGCGACGCCCTGCAAAACGGGGAAGCAGAGAAAGTGGAAAAGATCTTCACGGAATACCTGAGAAGGACGATCAGCATCCGGGACACAGCCGTAAGAAAAGAAATGAAGGAGAACTTCTACCATGGCGTACTGCTTGGGATCCTGGGAGTGAAAAGCCGGTGGGGAGTCACCTCGAACCGTGAGATGGGGGAAGGATACGCAGATATCCTTGCGGAGCCGGACACGGGAGATATGGGGATCATCATCGAGGTGAAGTACGCGCATGACGGGGATCTGGACGCGGCGTGTGAGGAAGCGCTGAAGCAGATCGAACATACCGGATACGAGGACGATCTGGAGGACGACGGGATAGAAAAGATCCTGAAGTACGGGATTGCATGCTATAAGAAGCGGTGCCGGGTGGTGCTTGCGTAAGCGGCCTATGGAAAACAAATAAGAGAGTTTCGGTCGGCGCCAAACGTGTGCCACTGGCACACGGCGCCCTCACGGAGCATATATCAGATGGGGGATCGAATCCCGCCACTGATACAGATTTGTTACTCGCCTCCTGAAGAGGCGGGAATCATCCCCATTTGATATATTCTTTTAACCGGATAATCCTGTCCTCCGTATCAACCCCTTCTTCGTTCTGCCTGATCGTCAGAGTTTCCACCGGTTCATCCTCATTCTCATTATTTCGAAGCAGATAACAATCATTGCGGCACACAATATGCTGATCCCCATATATCAGCCTCATGCCCATATCATCTCTTGAAAGATGGGCCTCATCAGCCGCTTTCAGATAAGGCATATAGGTATTCTGCGACCACATCGATCTTGTCTGCATAACCGCAAACATATACGGCTGCTCCTCCGCATTTCGGTTGCTCAGCTTCCCATAGCTGCCCGGACGGAACACCGGATATTTTATGTAGTAATACCTCCACGGAAACAGCTTCTTTTCCTCACACTCCGCAATAAAATCATCCGCAATTTTCTGGAGTATATCATCCGTAAACGTCTGATTTGTCGACAGCAGAGAGAGTAATATCTTCCGCGTTTTTTCAAATCCCGCATTTGCGCTTTTGTGAAACAGTTCATCCCAGGCAATCTGCATGGATTTCGAGGCAAACTGATATCTCCACTTATTCCGCTCCATCTGACCATAATTCCCGGTCGCCATAAGAGCGCAGTCAATCCTGTCCCAGCCGCATGTGAACAGGGATGCAAAACGATCTCCATAATCAAGATGATCCAGTCCAAGAATACTGATCTGCCCTTTGAGCATCGGATGGTCTTCCAGTGCAAACAGACGCTCCGCATCTTCCGGATGTTCCTGCAGGTACAGGATTTTGTCCTTTTCCTCCTGCAGCTGATTTACATTGAAGTTATTCTCAATGGAATCATCAATCTGCCCGGTAAGAATAATGGCATCCACTTCCTTTAGAATCGCAGGGATTCTGTTGCGGTCAATTCTGTCGCTGATCTCATCCTCCGAGTTTTGAATCAGATTATTTACGATACGTATTCTGCGCACAAAATCTTTCTCCGTAATCTCTGTCTGATGCTGCAGATAGCTTGTTATGGCATACAGCAGCACCACCCTGTTCAGCGGAAACTGCCGTATTTTTCCGGTTTTGTCAGAATAGGAATGCAGGCAGTCTCCAAAAATATCGATCATATACCTGGAAGCGTCCACAAGAATCTTTCCCGGCTCATGCTGATATGACATAAAAGATTCCAGAAACGCAGACGGACTGTCATACCCGGAGATACTGCACCAGCAGTCAAAATATCTCTCCATAGTTTCCAGGTTTTTCAATGCGTCTTTGCTCTGCCTTGAAAAATATTGTTCCAGAAGATCAAACTCGTCGCTGCTTCTCCCCTGTGGCGACTCTCCCTGCTGATAGCAGATAATATCACAGATAAATTTGAAATACCGCAGGAACTCATCATCCATAATATAATCGTTATCCGTACCGCTGCCGCTGCTGCGGTATCTCCATAAAAGATCTGTCCACTCTCTGTCCGTTTTGAAAATAATCCTCCGGGCAGCCGTTTCATCCAGCACACGGAGTTTCCTTTCCAGCTCTGCCTTAAAATGTTCAAATAAAGTGAGTGGTTTCCCTCGGGAATTCATTTTTATATACAGTTCATCTGTCAGTCCCATATCTTTAATCGGAAGGAAATAAAATGTGACTGCCCCTGCTCTGAGCTTTCCCCAGATATCGTCCACCTCGCGGAATTTCTCATCGATGGCATCGATCATCACCAGCATGGAACTGATTGTCGGATCCTTTTTCCAGTCGAGGGGAAACCATGCCTGATTAATGATCTCTTCTGAAATCTTCCTTCTAAACGACGGTCCAAAATCTGCCAGTTCCGCACAGAAATACCTCGCACTGTACCTTGTCTCATAGCTGAATTTTCTGAGAAACCCGCTTTCCTCCCCGAAAACATTTTCCTTTCTTGCCGCATACCAGTGCAGGAGAAACAGCGTCGTCAGTCGCTGCTGGCCGTCCAGCGGAGTCATAATCCCCTTCTCGTCAATATCTCCATAGACAAAATCAAGCGTAATCGGCGCTTTGGTCACCGCATCATACAAGGCATCCAGAAACCTGCTTCTTATTCTATCAACATCCGAATCTCTTCTGCCTTGTGCATAATCACGCTGAATGATCGGAATCACAATCTTTTGCAGGTGTATCGGATTTTTATCTTCATAAAAAACACTTTCAAATATATCCGGAAAGGAATGCAGTCTCGTACTCATTTCATTTTTTCCTCTCTTTCAGCAGCAATCGGCTCTCTCAGATAATCAGCAAGTACCATGTTTATGGAATTCACATATGCGATGCGATCCGCCTGTCCCCAGAAATGGATCTGATTATCCGCAGACGGCGTATAATATTTCAGAAATACCATCTTTGTACAAAATGGAATATACTGCCCCCTCTTATCCATTTCAATAATGATATTCCGCTTCACATCAAAAGCGGAATTATTCAACGCGGCGTTATCACTGCAGTTCAGCAATGCCATATTGGATATGGAATGAAGATACTCCATATTTCCCCTGACAGAAAGAAGTTCGATCGCTTCCTGCTGAAGTTCTTCAAATTCTGTCCGTTCCAGCTTTTCCTTGTCAAGAGCGGCCTGCATTCTGCCTGCCAGTATCTGCTCATCACCGCTGACAGCCCGCACGGATGGGATATGCAGCTTCAGCCATTCTTTCCACGTTTCCTGTGTACGCATGCCTTCCGACTGCTGCGCATGGATATGCTCAAGGCTCCATGCCACTTTGCCATTTTTACTGAATTTCAATTTATCAAACGGAAACCACTGTGTATGTTCGCCGTTCTGCCGGACCGACTCTACATTAAAAAGCAGCAGTAAAGTACTGATTTTTCTGTAATCCTGCGGCTTTTCATAACTGAGTTCCGAATAATTTCCCTGAATTGAAATGCTTCTCCTGATAGAATTGTCAAGAATACTGCGAAACTCATCCTTGGTTTTATTCTCCGAAAGGTTAAAAATCTGCTGCAGATTCAAAGTTTCTGACGCAATCAGATAGCCGATCTTGTGATACATCTCATGATTTTCAAACCAGTCTTTCAAAATGAGGAACGTCTGCTGTATTTTTCGCCATATCTCATCCAATGGCTTTTCCTTTCTCATTTCATCAAACCGGAAGAACGTATAGTACTTCTCACGATTGTCTTTCTGTTTTTGAGAAATCAGATCAAGGACAAGATCTATTCTGGTCTGATACCGGACGTTATCTTCATTCGTAAGAAAATACCAGAAGAAATCGTTATGAAGCTCTCTTTCCATATGATCCCATTGAAGCGATATTTCCTCCTGTCTCTCCCGAACAAAAACAGCCTCTGTACTCTGCCCTCCTGGAAAGATCTGCTCTACAGAATGTGTCCTGTCAGATAAAAACATTGCTTTTACAAGTTCCGCGCTTGTAAGCGGAATCTTTCCGATATTCAGCCGGGTAAACAGAGAAATGGCATCCACCGATTCATCGACCTCATACCAGATGATTTTTACATCCTCCCTGAAATACTCAAACATGTGCCAGACCCGAATCTGCAGATCCTGTTCAAACCAGTTTTTAATATTCTGATACGCATTTGCAATAAACCAGAAATCAATGTTCTCCTCGCGCCGCTCCATATCAATCTCTTTCAGAAAGGTCTCTGATTTATCCCTGGTTTCATATGTCAGAGAAAAAGACGGTTCGTCAAAAGAAGGATTTACATTCTTCATGTATCTGTAGATCAGATACAAAGTTGTCAGTCGCTGCTGGCCGTCCACCAGTTCGTATTTATTCCTCTTTTTCCGGATTACTACCGGCTGCAGGCAGTAACTCTTTTTCCCATTCTGGTATACATCATCAAGAAGCCGGACAACCTCATCCTCCCCCCAGCGGTAGCCCCTCTGATAAGAAGGTACAAAAAAATCTCCTTTTATATCTCCGACCAGCTTTGTATCCAGTATTATTTCACTATTCATAGCGTCACCCGGTTATTTTTTATAAATCATTATTCTGCTGCTTCCTGAAAGTGTCCCGTCTCGATCTGCAAAGCAGGGACTGAAACTCATTTTAAAGTACCGGAAAAGACTCACGCAAGTCTGAAAGCGATGGCAAGCTCGCTTTCCGACATATTTAT
>CANQAR010000160.1 GCA_947588845.1 uncultured Lachnospiraceae bacterium | reverse complement strand
GGAAGGTCTGTCTCTTTCAGGAGATTATAATCAATCTTTGCCTTGTACTTTCCGTACTGCTCCAGATACTTGTCATCAATACCTGCCTTCGCCGCGATCTCTGTGATCGGAGACATCACTGTTTCCTGAGCGATCTCAATGTCTGATTTGAATCCCATTTGTAAATTTCTCCTTTCCTGATACTCTTTATTTTCCGGTTCCCCTGTTTTCTCTGCAAACTCCCGAAAACCGGATACTGTCTGTTTCATCCCGCCGGCTCTTTTTCAGATAATCCGGACAGATGATGCAGAACAAACTCCAAAACGCATACTCCGTCTGTGAGCTGCCTTGCTTTTCATGCCGCCACGGACTTTACAGATTCTTGAGCGTTCCAATGATCACATCGCATGCCACCACCAGATCCTCCGCGTGAAACGCTGCCGGAAAATTATCGCTGAACAGAATCTGAGACGACGGCGGGAATTCTTCGTCCCCGCTCCAGATCTGGAAACGGATAAAAAATCCCTCAAACAGCTCAAATTCATATCCCGCGTCCCCGGCCTTGATCCTGGAAGCGCCCAGCTTTTCACAGGCGCTGCAAAATGCGTCGATGCGATTGCCATAAGAATAGGCAAGACGCATCATGCACCTTCCGTTAAACTGGCGGTAGTAAACTTCTCCCCACGGAACTTCCCGATAAGTCAGGAATTTCCCTGTACTCGGGATCCGGCATCCTTCAATCAGAAAGCGGATAACCAGAATCTGCGCCGCAGTCATCGACAGCAGCGGACAGTACGCGTCATCTTCCTGTGTCCTTTTCACCGTAAATTCCGGAAATCCGATCTCATAGTCCTTTCCCAGAAATCTGACGGTGAAGCTGTGAGTTTCCTCTGAATACGGGAAACCGGTACGCACGCTGATTTCAAGCGGATCCTTCTTCACATATTCTTCTTTGTAGTGCTCAAAAGGCACCCGCTCCTTGTTGTCTTTTTCATAAGCAATCTCCATACCGATCTCCTTTTTATTTCTTTATTTCATCTCAAGAGACGGAAACAGCGCCGCGTCCGTGTGCGGGATGAAGCAGCACGCCACAAACTCATCCATATAAGAGAGCTCGCTGCTGAGTTCCAGATACGTCATATTATGCGCAACTTCCGCCACTTTGGCCTCGGCCTCTGTCGAGAGCAGGATCGCGTAAGCGCCCGAAAGGGATGAATTCCCAATATAAGTGAATTTCTCCAGCTCGATATCGGGGAACATTCCGATCGAGACAGCGTTCTTCATGTTGATGCCGCTTCCGATTCCGCCGGCCACATAAACGTGGTCGATCATCGAAATATCAAAATCAAGCGACCGCAGCATCACACGAATGGCTGAGAAGATTGCTCCCTTCGCGCGGATGAAATTGTCGATATCAACCTCTGTGATTTCGATGTCCTTCACCGACGCCGCATTCTCCTTAAACGCCAGAACATAGCTTCCCATTCCGTACTTATCGTGACGAACTCTCTCGCCTTCGCGGATAAACTTGCCCTTCGGACTGATGATTCCGCAGCGGAACAGTTCACAGATCACATCGATGATACCGGAACCGCAGAGTCCGACTGGTTTCTGTCCTTCATCCCCGACGATCGTAAACGTCGGTTCCATTGTCTCTTTGTCTATCGTGCATGCTTCAATCGCACCGTCCGTCGCCCTCATTCCACAGCTGATGTCGCCGCCTTCAAACGCAGGGCCCGCGGAACAGGCGCAGCTCATCATAAATTCGGAATTTCCGAACACAAGCTCGCCGTTCGTGCCCAGATCGATAAACAGAGACATCTCATCCTTGTTCCAGATCGCGCTCGCAAGCGTACCGGCCGTGATATCCCCGCCGACATAGCTTCCGATATTCGGAGAAACGATGACGCGCGCGTGCTCATAGATTTCGATACCGAGATCCCGGGCATGTACCGAATCCGTCTCAAAGAAAGTCGGAATATATGGCTCCATGCGCACCGGATCGGCGTAAACCCCCATCAACAGATGGTTCATCGTCGTATTGCCCGCCACACACATGCGGTAAATCTGCCGTGAGTCCAGTCCGGCAGACGCGCACATGGTATGGATCATCGGATTAATCGTTTCTTTGATGATCGCATCCTGAAGCCTTTTCCGGCCTCCGTCCTTCTGCTGTTCGATAATGCGGTTGATCACGTCGGCGCCGTAACGAATCTGCCCGTTGCCCGCGGAAGCCTTCGCGAGAATCGTTCCGTCAAGCATATTGATGATCAGGGCGGAAACCGTCGTCGTCCCGACATCGACCGCCAGACCGCAGACCTTTGCCTCCTGCCCGGAAGGAAGAATATCGAGAACTTCCGCCTTATCTTCCGCTCTCCGGATGACGCACTGCACGTCAAACGAGGATGCGCGCAGCACTTCCGAGAGTTTTTTCAGCACGGCAAACGTAAGCTTCACCTTTGAGACGCCGCATGCTGCCTCGACAGCCCAGGTCAGCCGCTCATTATCCGGCATCGTATCATCCAGAGACGGTGCCTCCATGGTTACCGATACAACTTCTAAGTCGTTTTTGAACGCAATCCCGGCCTCCGCGATATCGGCTTTCGTATGCTCAAAAATCTGAAGCTCTTCTGTAGAACTAAGATCCGCAACTTTCATTCTACTGCGATATGCCGAAGCGATATCAGGCACAAGTACCTCGACATCCGAGACAATCTTGCTGATACAGGACAACCTCCAGCCCTGTGCATATTCTTCGTCCGTAATGTGCCGGGTTTTTTTCGAATCCAGCTCACCGCTGACAAGTTTTATTTTACATTTTCCGCAGGCTGCATTTCCATTGCATGGCGCGTCAATCGCCACGTTCGCTTTTTTCGCCACCTCAAGAAGGCTTTCACCGAGCGCGGCGGAGATACTGACATCATCGCCATTCTCAAACTTAAAAGTTATTTTGTACATAAGACATCCCCGTAATAAATAATGTGTTGTTGTAATATAATTTTCATGGTCTTCCAGAAAAACTGCCCCCTGTATCTGCATAATTTCTATTCACATACTTCGGGAGATTGTTGAGATAAAACAGATCAACTGGAAACCTTCAGACTATATTTCTCAGCGCCCGGAAGCATGGCTTCCGGGTACGCTTGCTGTTAAAAGAATCAGATCTCAAGATAGGAATCCGCATACAGCGTATTATTCTTGAATACATCGCAGGACTTGATCGTCTCCATCAGACGAAGATCGCACGGATTTACGATTGCGGAGGTAAGTCCCTGCATCATGCACATTGCAACCAGAGCCGCATCCATGATCGGACGGATGTGCTTCGGCATACCATTGGAATTATTGGAAAGACCACCGGTGGAGTTCAGGCCCATGTCTGTGAACATCTTGATTGCCTCAAGAACTTCCATCTGCTTGTCCTGCATTCCCTTTACAACCAGGAACAGCGGGTCAAACCACAGATCTGTCGGATCCATGCCATGCTCAAGGCCTCTCTCAAGCATTGTCGTCAGATATCCCATACGCTCGTCATTGTCAGCCGGGATGCCCTCTGCGGAGCAAAGAGCGATAACGATTGCGTCGTTGGCTGCTGCGAGGTCGATGTTCTCAATTCTTCCGCCTGCGTCAGCGGAGTTCACGATCGGTTTTCCTTTCGCGCGGTTGTATACAGAGATACCAGCCTCAATTGCTTTCTTGTTTGCGGTATCAAGTGCGAGCGGTACATTGTCGAACTCATTCTGAAGGAGCTGAACCGCCCACTTCATCAGATCTTCGCCGTCTGCCTCAGCCGGGCCGATGTTGACATCAAGATAGGTAGCGCCTGCGTCAAGCTGCTCTTTTGCACGTTTCAGGATCGGAGCCGGGTCTCTCTCAGCCATAGCTTTACGGATAACCGGTGAAATACAGTGGATTCTCTCACCAATAACAACAAATTTTCCCATAGTACTTCTCCTTTATATATTTTTTGATTGGGCAGGAGGCGTCTTTCCTCATACCCTCTGCACGCCCGCAGCCGTTTTCCCTGTGGTGCGGGCCTGCGCATAAACAGGCGTCACAACCGGAGCACACGGCAGAAAACCGTCCGCCCCGGTCAGTTTCAGTATTTATTTACGCTGTCAGATCCTTCATGAATTTCACAAGCTGTACTGCCTCGTTCGGAGCGATGATGATCTCCCATCCCGGAAGCTTCGCCTCAAGCTCGCCCTTGAGAACCGCAACCTTGCCCGGAATGACAAGCTTTCTGGATTTCAGCTTGCCTTCGATGTCATGCTCTGCGAAGAACTTGGAGATTGTGCCTGCTGAGAACTTGCCGGCTGCCCAGGAAGTAAGCACGGAAAGTCCGCCTGCATCGTTGATGATCAGGTTAAGCGGCACTCCAGAACGCTCCAGCTCGCCCGATACAACGAAGTAGGTAAGAGCGAAGTCTACTGTCGTTACGCAGATGGAGTTCTCGTCTGCTCCGTTCAGCGGATAGATGCCCGGCTCGACCTTCATCGGCTTCTGCGGGTCTGTGAAGATGTTCTGTCTCAGGCCGTAGAGCGGAAGAGCCTCTGCATAGGTCATCTGATCCAGAACAACGATGGAACCATACTTCATCGTGAATACGGAAGCGAGCGCTGCCTGAAGGTGCTTGTCGCCCTGAGCCAGTCCGCCCACGCGAACGATTGACGGATAACCGCAGGTTCTGTCATTGTCCTTGATAGCCGCACGGCGAAGCTGAACTGCCGTTGCGAAAGCATCCTTGATGGAGTTGACTCCAACATCGATCAGCAGGTTCTTGTTGCCGGCCTTCTCAAGAGCAGCAACCGTATCATAAATCTCATTAATATCAGCGCCTCTTACACCAAGAGCAACGCCTGCAGCCGTGGCAACAGCGCTCATCTCAGCATAATTCTCCGGCGTAGCGCCGTTCAGGATCGGTTTGGAATCCTTTACAAGCTCAAGTGCCTGCTTTGCAACCTCAACATCCGTACATCCAAGTACGAGCACGCGGTCAAGAGCAGCAGCTTTCTTTACAACTTCCAGGTATTTCTCTGCGCCTGCTGACGGAGCATAGTTCAGATAGATCATCTCGACGAACATTCTCTCGCCGATACGCTCATAGTCAACCTTCGGGATTGCCGCAAGCTTCGCGTCGATCTCAGCGTCGTCCATGCAGCTGCAGATTGCGACAGCATATCTTGTCTTGCTGACATATGTCTTCTCATGACGGAACAGAACTGTCTCGCCGCCAAGGGACATTTCCTTGTCGCCAGCGCCAACCTTGATGGTCTTCATTGGCGGAGCGGTAGCCTCGTTCAGAGCCGCTTTTGCGTCCTCTGAGAAATACGGGCAGGCGTCAACGCTGACAGCACCCTGCGCTACTTTCATGGAAAAAGCCATACATGTCGGGCTTCCGCATTCTTTACAGTTTTTCTTCGGTGATAATTTAAAAATATCAAGACCTTTCAGTGCCATCTCTTTTTTCCTCCTTGTATATCATCATCAATTAGACTAATTCCTTGATCATCTTGGAAATCGCTTTTACGGATTCCGGATGTCTCAGGATGACTGCATTGGAACCGGAAACAAGCACTGCCGCTGCAGTCTCGATTTCCATATCAATTCCACGCTCTTCCTGATCGCCCCATTCAGGCATATCTGCTTCAGAAGCAACCGATTCTTTTACGGCCCATACTTCAGATGCTACAGGAGTTACGATCGGCATCTGCAAGGTTGCATCGCTCTGGGAAAGAGCCGCTGCCTTGACACGGTCCATAGTGGAAACCACGTACTCAAAACCGTATCCTGCGGTAGCTGTACCAACGTTCATAACGACGCTCTGTCCATTTACGCCCAGCTGTGTAAGCAGCACGTTCAGCTGTTTTGCAAGGTTGATATCAACTGCGGACTCAGCTCCGACGATCTGCTTGTAAGCAAGACCCGCTGACGCTCCGATGGTCTTATAGTTATCTTCTTTTGCTGCCATGATCATTGCATTTCTGCCCTCAAGAGCCTGGGAAGCCTTGTCAAGAAGTTCCGCATCCTTCTCAACGTTCTTGCATCCGCATACAGCCAGAGGAAGATCAACAGCTTCTGCAACTTCCTTGAGAAGCGCAATCAGTTCTTCGGTTGACTTGTTCTGTCCGTTCGGGTCTCCGCCCTCCAGACGAATGCTGAGGAAATCAACGCCTTCAAACGAAGCAGCCTTCTTCGCCATGTCAACGACTGACGTGCAGCCTTCATAGTACTTCTTGATGCAGTCCGGCTCGTTGTCCAGGCCGCCGTCGGTGATTTCGATACCTACCTTCGGTGCGTTCGCGATCGCGTCGTCAAAGGTATAGAACGGTAATACGTTCTCGCCGCCAATTGTGATTTTCTTGTCGCCGGTACCAACTTCCACAGCGTTGATCTTGGCATTGAATTTTCCTGATTTTGCAGTAAACGGCATTTTTAATTTACCTCCTTATGTGTTTACATAACCCTGCGGCAGGACTTCCGTCCTGCCATAGGGATATAATTTAATTTTATAATTGTGATTCAGCCATGCTGACTTTTATTTACATCATCGGCTCCATGGAAAGTGCCGGATGGTTCTTCTCCTGAAGGAATGCAAGCAAGGTCTCCGGATCTTCCGCAACCGTCTCGTCGCCGATCATATCGGTGAAGTTGTCGATTCCGTAGAGTTCCTTCGCCGTAGCGTTCAGTCTGTCCTTAACCTGCTCTTTCAGATCCTTCGGCATCCATACGATACGCTCGATGCCGCCCTCAGCCTTCATGAACTTCTTGGAAGCGATGAAGTGCTTGCCATGGCCCATGAAGCCCGGTGTCTGAACGCCGCCGCCTGTCATGGAAGCGAGTTCCGGGAAGGTCATGCCGATCGGTGTCATGCCAGCGTACTCACGGTTCGCGATACATACGCCGTTTGACAGCGGCTCGATACCGCAGATACACTCGAAGCATCCGCAGCTCGTCATCGGCTTCTCGATAATGGAGTACAGGGATACATCGTCCAGAGCGCCCTGGGAGAACTTGCGGACTGCCTCATTGACATCCTCATACTCTCCGATCCTCTCATCGATAACCTTTTCCTTCGTGATAATCTGGCACGGCCCCTGCGGGTCAAGCTCGTTGGTAGCCTTTGCATCCAGCCATGAAACGGCGCCGCACAGACCAAGTCTCTCCGGAGTAACCACACATACATGACTCGGGGAGAATGCCTGGCACATGATGCAGCTGTAGTAAACGTCTACACTCTCGTCTGTCAGAGTATTCAGACGCTCATCACGCTTGTCAAACGCCGGGATTGCAACTTCATGACGAAGCTTCGTGCACTCTTCTGCGTTCGTGTAGATCGTTACCTGGCACTTGTCAACAACTGCAGCGAACTCGCTCTTTACTCTCGCGTAGAGCACTTCGCCCAGATGTTTCAGACGGAAGCCCGCGTTGAAGGTATCCTTGCTGACACGGATACGGATCATGTCACGCTGGCCTGTGTGCATCATACCTTCCACACAGTTCAGGTAGGAGTGGAACTTACGCTCGAATACCGGCTCGAAGTCGGACTGCATGCTCTTGCCTGCAACCTCAACGATGTAAGCGATCGACTGCTTGGAGCCAACCGGGAACTCGTCGATGTCCGGTCCGATTACTTCGATCTTGTGATCCTCGATCTCCGTTGCCTCTTTCATATGAACCAGCTCGAAGCAGTCCACTCTGGAGCCGTCGAACTCGATCTGCATGTCGCCGCGGCGGATGATCTCGCCTTCGAATGCGGATGCGAACGCAACCGGGATGTCGATCTTCGTGATCTTGATCTTGATGTCTCTCGCCTCAAGGGATGTAGCGTTGAATTTCTCAACATCCGGCTGTACGATCAGGCTCTTCGGAACCTTGATGTTGACTGCCGCAGCTGTCTCAACGTCGTTTGTAACTACCGGGAATCCAAGTGCGATTGCGCCTGCGCCGCATGCCACAACAACCGGATTCAGTTTTCCAAGTGCGTTTACGAATGCCGGAACACGCTTGAAGGTGTATTCCATCAGGCCTGCCGCGTCGCCCGGTTTGATATTACCGAAGATCAGAGCCGCACGGACTGCGACGGATACAACATGGATAACGGATGTAACGTCCTTGCCAAGCGGGATCACACGTACGTTCGCGCCTGTCTTGTAGCCCATCTGCGCGCACTGGTCAATGATGTCGCCAACCAGAGTTACAAGGATACCCTGTGCCTGATAGCTCTTTACGAGAGCCACGCCTTCTTCCGGAGTCGGAGCTGCGCCAAGGATAACCGCAACGCCCGGGATATCGCCCGTTACAAGCGGAACGCCCAGCTCACGGATGATTGCGTCGCCGAGATGTCCATAGCACGGAGCCTCGTACGGTGCCGCGCCGTCCATGTACTTCAGGACTTCGATAAACTCCGCGCAGAGCGCCGTAGCAACACCTGACATAAATACGTCATTCAGTCTCTTTTCTCTTGTCATCAGTGTCTTTACAACACCGAGGGCCGCTTTCAGTTCGCCGAGGTTGCCTACCTTGGTACCCGTCACGCCATAATAGCACGGAAGGCTGTAAGCGGTATCCGGGAAAGCGATTGCCTTATCTTCACCATACTGTGCGATGGCATCGTTGATTGCGTTTTCTGTGAGCCCGTACACAGTGTCGTTTCCACTAAATACAACATCAAATAAAGTCACTGTTCTACCTCCAATTTTATTAGGATAATCTATTTTTTCAGATGATCTATTTTTTCTTTTATACTTCTGACTTCCTCATTCAGCCGCTGACTGAAATCGTACGGGGATTTGCCCTGGCGGTCCGCATCGATCACTTCGGAATTATAGTGAATAAAACCGAGCAGATCCTCCGCCGGAATCCTGGACTGGATAAACGCTTCATCCTCCGCACTGCGCACCTTGTTCGCAACAACGCTGACCTGCTTCACGCCGAGATCGTCCGCAAGGCGTTTAACGTTCTTGTAGGTCTGGATGCTGCGGGCGCCTGGTTCTATGACAACGATGAACTGATCCATTCCGCTTGTTGTGCCGCGGCCGAGATGCTCAAGCCCGGCCTCCATGTCAAGAATCACAACATCCGTGCTGCGCAGCATCAGATGGCTGATGATTCTCTTGAGCATGACATGTTCAGGACAGACACATCCGCTTCCTCCCGT
>CANQAR010000159.1 GCA_947588845.1 uncultured Lachnospiraceae bacterium | reverse complement strand
AGTTCAGCCCTTTCAGGAAAGCTTCCGGCTCTGTCCGTTTCAGCTAAACTTAATGACATTGCGGAGTGAACAGTAACGAATTTTATCTCCCCTATTACAAAAAGATGAATGGATGGATTCATGAACACACAGAGTGGAAGACACTGAAACATTGCTGCGGAGGGATTTTCCCGATTCTGCCCCTTCTGATCGAGAGCGGGTTTGACGCGGTTAATCCGGTTCAGTGCTCTGCCGAAGGGATGGATCCCCAAAATCTCAAGGATACCTACGGAAAAGATATTCTTTTCTGGGGTGGCGGCGTTGATACACAGAAGGTACTGCCTTTTGGTACCCCGCAGGAAGTAAAGGATCAGGTAAAACAGAGGTGTGAGATTTTTTCAAAAGATGGAGGTTATATTTTTAACACGATTCATATCATCCAGGCAAATACTCCTGTGAAAAACATTGCGGCGATGATAGATGCTGTGAAAGAATTTAATGGTATCAGATAGGGTCTCCTTCTTTTGAATTGTCTAATATTATCGGTGGCGGTCTGCTGTTTTCAATGGCAGGCCGCTTTTTCTTTGCAAAACCGGTTTTGTACTCCTTTGTATGGGGCTGGATACGACAGCAGACAAAAGAGGCTGTCTGTTTTCTGACAGCCCCTTTTGCAGTTTGAAGGAAACCACGCCTGCATGGTTTGACGTTCTTCGGATGGAACAGGGTTAATCAGTCCTCTTCTCCAAAAGAAGCGTGGCGTTGCTGATAGGCGGCCTGACCTTTGGCATAGCCATAGCTGCTTTTTGCGGATTCCTCTGCCATGCGGGCTTCATAAACCTGCCTGCCGGTGTTGTAACTGTAACTGCGGGCATTGTCGGCCGGGTTGGAAGCTGCAAAAGCCGGAACGGCCATGGAACCTGCTGTGAGAACTGCTGTCAGAGCGGAAACAATAATTGCTGATTTTTTCATAAAAATGACTCCTAGTTCCTGTTTGGTATTGCTGGGAATGCTCCTTGCTGGAGTGTCTTATAGCAAACGACAAAAATATTTGCCGTTTGCTATAAATCCTCCGGAGGATGCGCACGAATTTAAAAATGCCGCTTGGGCGGCGCAAATGTGCTGACACTGGACAAGCTGATCAGCACGGAAGGCCGCAACCTTGTCTTCATTCCCTTTGAGCCGGAGCAGACGGTGGGTATGACGCTTGTCTGGAAGAAGTACCAGCCACAGACGAAAGCGGCGGAGAAATTCGTAGAGGCATTTGGCGCGTATGTCAGAGGACAGCAATAGGGAAATCAGCGTCTCTGCATGAAGACTGAGCTTTCACGATAAGTTTCCGGCTTCTGCATCTGGCGGCAAAGCCGTTACGCCAGATTATGTTTGATGAAAGTATTCAGGATTATATGCATTATGAAACGATCTTTTTCATGATGGTGTATATCGTTTCCAGAATAAAGGAGATTATGGGCTGAAACGGCTGCAGAATGCAGGAGAAAAACGCAAAAAACGAGTGATATGACAATAAAAACAGGTGATCAGCAAAAATATATTGAAATAAACAATACAATGGATATAATATTTAAATGTATGTGTCCTGATATGGGCATAAGTCAGTAAAAAAGGAGAGAAGCATATGGATATCCAATACTTATTGTTTTTGCAGAATATAAGAGAAGCTACGGGCGGAGTGCTGGACAGCTTCTTTTTGCAGATCAGCGACTTGTCCTACGGAATTTTTATCTGGATGCTGGCCTGCGTCCTGTTCTGGTCCGTCAATAAAAAGAGCGGATGGTTCCTGTTTTTGAATATTGGCTTCGCCAGGTTTTTCATGCAGCTGCTGAAGCTGACCTTCTGCGTGTACCGGCCATGGATTCGCTGTGACCAGATTGTGCCGGTGGAGACTGCGTCCGGCTATTCCTTCCCCAGCGGTCACAGCATCACGGCCACATCCAATTACGGGACCATGATGGAACGGAACCGAAAACATAAGCCCCTCTGTATTTTCCTGGGGTTTATGATTCTTCTCACCATTTTTTCCAGAAACTATATCGGCGTTCATACGCCTCAGGATGTGATCGTGGGGACTTTGCTTGGCGCTGTGGTAGTTGTGGGGGGCGCAAAGGTTTGGGAATGGATCGATGAGCATCCGGAGAAGGACTGGGTTATTCCCTGTGCCGGCGTGGTGCTGACCATTTTGTTTCTGATCTATATTTCCGTCAAGTCCTATCCCATGAATTACGTGGATGAGAAGCTTCTGGTGGATCCTGAGAAGATGAAGGTGGACGGATTTAAAGATGCGGGACGGCTTCTGGGAGTGACCCTGGGGTGGTTTCTGGAGAGACATTTCGTGAGATTTTCCATGGACGTACCGGCGCTTCAGAAGGTAACCAGGGCCGGCGTGGGGGTGCTTTTGCTTATTTTCATTGAGAAATGTCTGACGCCTGCCGTGACAGGCGCGTTCTCATCCTCCTGGGTGAACTGCCTGATGACGTTTTTGGAACTGTTCCTCCTTATGGTGGTTTATCCGCTGTGTTTTTCCAGATTGGAAGGTTCCGGTACGGAAAAAATTTTATCTTGATTGAAAATCAAAATAAACAGTAAAAGCAGAAAAGGGCGGCCGGAGGGCTGTCTTTTTCAGTTGGCTGCCGGAAGCGGATGAGGAAATTTTGATGTAAATGCGGAATTTTTCTCACTTTTGTTACTGTCTTGTGGTACAATAGTCAGCAATAGATTATAGATAAGCAAAGTAAAGTTATCAGAGAGGAGTGACAGGTGATTGAATCAGGAAACATTTCGCTCCATTCTCTCTATTGGGGAGACTGTAGCGGTAGAGTTCAAGCGTTGCGGGAATGGGATTGAACATGACGTTTATGAAAGTGTCTGCTCATTCTTGAATCGCTTTGGCGGGGATATTTTTATGGGGGTGCTTGATGACGGAACGGTAATCGGAGTGCCGGAAAAAGCGGCCACGGATATGATTAAGAATTTTATTAGTGTGATTAGCAATGACAGCGTTTTCCATCCGACGGTTTATCTTGTCCCTGAGCTGATCAAGCTTGAGGGGCGTACTGTTATCCATGTCCATGTGCCTCCCAGCTCTGAAGTTCACAGTTATAAAAGGGTGATTTATGACCGTGTGGACGACGCAGATGTAAAGGTAACGGCTACTGGAGCGATTGCAGCCATGTATATCCGAAAGCAGAACGTGTTTACGGAGAAAAAGATATATCCGTATGCCGAACTTGCTGATCTGCGCCTTGATTTGCTCCCGCGTGTTCGTCAGGCGGCGGTAAACCACGCAATGGGAAGACATCCGTGGCAGGATATGGACGACATGGAACTGCTGAAAAGCGCGGGGCTATATGGAACAGATGCCGCTACTGGGGAAAAAGGGTTCAATCTTGCGGCGATTCTCCTGTTGGGGAAAGATGAAGTGATTCAGAATGTCTGCCCTTCTTATGAGACGGATGCCCTTGTGCGAAAAGTTAACCTTGACCGGTATGATGACAGGGAAACCGTACGCACGAACCTGATTGAAAGCTATGAGTTTGTCAGTTCTTATATGGCCAAATTTGTCATCATGCAGGACAAGATGCATACAGAAAATGCAAACCGGGCGGCAAAAGATGGTTTGATTACACCGGACAATCTGGAACCTGTATCGAAAAATCCTGTTATAGCGACGTTTTTCAGAAATATTGGCAGAGCAGACAGACTTGGTTCTGGTGTGAGGAACCTGTTCAAGTACAGCCGATTTTATTCAGGCGGAGATCCGAAACTTAGAGAAGGTGATATATTCCGCATTGTTGTTCCGCTGGATGAATCTTATTCCTACGATTATGATTTGGGAAGAAATGGAGTCGTCAATGATGCCGCGGGTAATAATTCTGACATTAGGTACACTCTCCAGGATCATAGTATCGATAATTTAAACGTGAATCCGGTACAGAATGAACTGGTTGGAACCCATGACGCAACCCAAGATACAACCCATGACGCAACCCAAGATACGACCCAAGATGAACTGAAAAAAAGAATTATAGAATACTGTCATATTCCACGCTCCAAGAAAGAGATTGCGGCTTCTTGGGATTTGCGGATGAACAGGGTTTCGCAAAAAGACATTTGAGAGCATTAGTAGCTGAAAAAGTAATCTTGATGACAATACCGGATAAACCTAAAAGCAAAAAACAAAAATATGTTGCGGCAAACTTAGAAAAGACCTCGGAAAATGGCGGGTATACGGTTAAATAAAAGCTGCGAAAACATATATGGAACATTGTAGTATTAAATTAGGAAAACGGGGAGGGATTTTTATGAAATATCGTACATTACCCCATGGCGGGGAACAGATCGGCATTATCGGCATGGGCTCGTCGGTTGTCGGCGAGCAGACGGAAAAGGACATTATTGAGACTGTCTGTTGCGCTGTGGAACACGGCGTCAATTATTTTGACCTGGCAGCAGGACACGCGAGCTGCTTTCCAGCTTATGGAAAAGCGCTTTCCGGCTGTCGCGAAAAGGTTTATCTGCAGGTTCATTTCGGCGCGAACTATACGACAGGGGAATATGGCTGGACGACGGATCTGGATGAGATCAAGCGCTCGATCGACTGGCAGCTTAAAAATCTGAAGACGGACTACATCGATTTTGGATTCATCCACTGTCTCGATGAGATGACAGACGTGGAGGAGTATGAAAAGAGCGGAGCGCTGCAGTATGTGCTGGATATGAAAGCGCAGGGAGTTGTGCGCCATATTGGACTTTCCTCCCACAATCCGGCGACAGTTCATCACATTCTGGATCGGAAGCTCATCGATATGCTGATGTTCTCTATCAATCCGATGTATGATTACGGACAGGGTGATTATGCGTTCGGCTCGGACGGGGAACGGCAGCTTCTCTACCGGCGCTGCGCAAAGGAGGGCGTCGGCATTTCCGTTATGAAGCCGTACAACGCCGGTCAGCTTCTGGATGAAAAGCAGTCTCCGTTTAAGAAAGCGCTGACAACCGCCCAGTGTATCCAGTATGCGCTTGACAAGCCGGGGGTTCTTACGGTGTTGCCCGGCGCAGGGAATGTGGAGCAACTGAAACAGAACCTCTCCTATCTGGAAGCGTCGGAGGAAGATTGCGATTATTCTATGATCGCAAGTTTGACGCCGGAGGAATCGAAAGGCCGCTGCGTGTACTGCAACCACTGCGCACCATGTCCTGAGGGGCTGAATGTCGGGCTGATCAACAAGTACTACGACCTTGTGCTGGCGGGAGATCCGCTTGCCGGGGAGCATTACCGGACGCTTGCGAAAACCGCGGAGGATTGCGTTGGATGCGGCCATTGCAGCGGACGCTGTCCGTTCCATGTGGATCAGGAAGCGAGGATGAGGGAGATCAGAGAATATTTTAAATAGCAGAGTGTAACTACTTCGCCATGCCTGAAAGGCATGAGAAATTATTCACGATAAGTATTTGTTATTTTTTCAGATAAAGTATAATATGATGCCAGGGTCGAAAGGTCATGCGTTCCATGTTCACATGGAAAAGCATGACACTGAGACCCCAAAAACACCGAAAAGAAGCCATTTTTCATGGAAAAATGTGCGGATTTGAGGTGTTTCAGGATTTCGGGAGCACGAAGTGCGGAGAAATCCGTGGCATCATGGGGGCAAAATTCCTTTTGACCCCAGCATCATAATATGGGAGAAGCAAAAAATGAAAGGAATCAGGCGGCGTTTGAGTTTGGCTGCCGGAAGGAGGAGCTATGGGAAAGATAGTACAGACGGCTGGAAGGGATCAGCTGGGAAATTTCGCGCCGGAGTTTGCGCATTTTAACGACGATATTCTGTTTGGAGAGAACTGGAACAATACCGACATCGATCTGAAGACACGAAGCATTATCGTGATCTCGGTTTTCATGGGCAGAGGTCTGGCGGACAGCTCGCTGAAGTATCACCTGATGACCGCAAAACAGAACGGAGTTACGAAAAAGGAGATCGCCGCGATTATCACGCATGCCGGATTTTACGCAGGCTGGCCGATGGCCTGGGCTGTGTTCAACATGGCGAAGGAAGTGTGGACGGAGGACGAGCCCGCGCTGACGGACAAGGAAAAGTTCCAGAAAGAGATATTCCTTCCGATCGGCGATCCGAACCCGTTTGGACAGTTTTTCATCGGGCAGAGCTATCTCGCTCCGGTAACCGACAAGCAGGCTCCCTGCTTTAATGTTACCTTTGAGCCGGGCTGCCGCAATAACTGGCATATCCATCACGCGAAGACCGGCGGCGGCCAGATGCTGATCTGCGTGGGCGGACGCGGATGGTATCAGGAGTGGGGCAAAGAGCCCGTGGAGATGACGCCGGGAACAGTCATCAATATTCCGGCGGAGGTGAAGCACTGGCACGGCGCTGCGGCGGATTCCTGGTTTGCGCACCTCGCGTTTGAGATTGAAGGCGAGGAAACCTCCAATGAGTGGTGCGAGCCTGTGACGGATGAGGAATATGCGAAACTGGAGAAGTAATCCTGAGCAGAGACTTCCGTGATGTCTGAATGCATGAAGTGTGCCTGCACGGTACAAAATGCTTTTTGGGTATGGAAACGACATACAAAACAAGTATTTGATATAAACAGATGGGACAAATATAATGTAAGTGTGAGAACGGCATGCATGCGGCTGTCTCGCACTTACTTTTTTGTCACAGTTCCAAAGTAAAGTTATTACGTATATGGGTATGAGGTGAAAGATTATGAAAAATTTAAAGAAAATGAAATATGTGACCGGCACTCTGCTGATAAGCGCTCTGCTGTTTGGACAGACATCCTGTGTTCTGGCACAGGATGACCAGAAGGAAACGGAAAACCAGTCGGAAATTCAGGAGACGGAGATGACAGAGGAAGAAACAGGAAGTCTTGGGGACAGCACGATCCTGGTAGCGTATTTTTCTGCCACGAATAATACGGAAGGTATCGCGCAGAAACTGGCAGACGGACTGGATGCGGATCTTTACGAGATCGAACCGGAAGTACCGTACACGGAAGAGGATCTGAATTACAGCGATTCCTCCACGCGGGCGACACAGGAACAGAACGATCCGGATGCCCGTCCTGAAATCTCCGGCTCTGTAGAAAATATGGAGCAGTACGAGATTGTGTTTCTTGGTTATCCGATCTGGTGGGGACAGGCTCCCAGGATCATGAACACCTTCATAGAGAGCTATGATTTTGACGGCAAGACGGTCGTTCCTTTCTGCACTTCAGGCAGCAGCGGGTTCGGGAGCAGCGACGCGGCGCTTAAGGACGCGGCGGAAGGAGCAGAGTGGCTTGACGGAGAACGGTTTTCCGCGGACGCTTCCGACGAAGATATATTTGAATGGGTTGACAGCCTCGGACTGGACATGGAGGCTGAATAAGGGGAAGACAGCGAACATTACTTAACGGCAGTGACGAGCGAAGAGAAAAAACAACTGAAAATAAAAGACGAAGGAGAATTCAGGAATGAGAAGAAAAATGAACAGCGCGGCGAAGGTGATTGCTCTGCTTTTTGTTCTTATGCTGACGACGGGCCTGTTTTTGGGACAGGCAGACGCGGCCTCCGGCAAAAAAACGCTGGTCGTTTATTTTTCCAGGACAGGGACGACGAAGAAGGCGGCGGAGCAAATTCAAAAGCTGACGGGAGCGGACATCGTAAGGCTGAAGACTAAGAAAACATATCCTTCGGATTACGATGAAATGCTGGATATAGCGCAGGAGGAACAGGACAGCGACGCCCGCCCGGAGCTTGCGTCCCAAATTACGGGATTTAAAAAATATGATACGATTCTGCTGGGATTTCCCATCTGGTGGGGAGAACAGCCCATGGCAATCAATACGTTTCTGGAAAGTTATGACTTTTCCGGGAAGAAAGTAATTCCGTTCTGCACCAGCGGTGGCAGCGGGATCTCCGCCAGCGTCCGCAGCATAAAGAAAATCTGTAAGACCGCTTCTTTTGGAACCGGACTGGATGTGACAGATGTCGGTAAAAGCCGCCTGCAGAAATGGCTGCAGAAGAATGGAGTGTCCATGGCCGGTGTATCTCCCGAAGTGACGATAAAAATCGGGAAAAAAGACGTGACAAAACAGACCTGTTCGTTGACGAAAGGCGAGAAAGCGACACTGAAAGTCAGCGTCAGCGGATGGAGCGGAGAAAAGAAAATCACGTATAAATCTTCAGATAAGAAAACAGCCGCGGTGACTTCAAAAGGCGTGGTAAAAGCGGTAAAAACTGGAACGGCGAAAATCAAGGTAACGGTAAAAAGCGGAAAGAAAAGTGTGACAGCCTGGGTGAAGATCAAAGTTGTGAAGGAAAATACGGCGGAACCGGAGCAGACGGAGAGCAGCGGCGCGAATACTAATACACCGGATGACAGTAAGCAAAACACAGATACATCATCCGGGAATAAGCCAGATGATGATAGATTCGGAACTGGTACGCCGGATAACAACAAACCAGATACCGATTTGCCATCTGGGGATAAACCTGCTTCCGGAACACCGAATGACGATAAAACAGATGTGCCATCCGAAGATAAGCCGAATGATGATAAAACAGATACGCCATCCGAAAACATGCCGGATAACGATGCGGCAGATATCCTGGTAGCTTATTTTTCCTGTACGGGTACGACAAAGCCGCTGGCTGAGTACGCGGCGGAATATCTGAACGCGGATTTGTATGAGATACGGCCGGAGGTGCCATATACCAATGCGGACTTGAATTACAGTAATTCCAGTTCGAGGACGACGAAGGAGCAGAATGATCCCAAGGCGCGTCCGGCGATTTCGGGAAAAGTGGAAAACATGGCACAGTACGGGACGGTTGTTCTGGCGTATCCGATCTGGTGGGGGCAGGCTCCGAGAATTATCAGCACGTTTCTGGAAAGTTATGATTTTGGAGGAAAGACGATCGTTCCTTTTTGTACTTCCGGAAGCAGCCCGATCGGGAGCAGCGCGTCTAATCTCCATTCTCTTACGGACAGCAGCGTCCAGTGGAAATCCGGCAGAAGATTTGCGGGAGGAACATCCAGAGAAACAATCATACTGTGGTTAAACGCGGAAGGTATAGAACCCACTGACTGAAATTTTCAAAGGAGCAGACAACAATGTCAGTACTGGAAAAGATAATTGAACCGAAAAAACAATTTGCAGGCGGAATCCGCCCG
>CANQAR010000158.1 GCA_947588845.1 uncultured Lachnospiraceae bacterium | reverse complement strand
AGTTCCAGCCGATACCTTGACGCAAAGATCTGCTGGGCATCGTTCAAAACCGAATATTTCACGATTGCCTCATTCTTCCGCGAACACAGGATAATGCCTATGGTTGGATTGTCATCTGCATTTTTATAGAGGGCATCGAACATCCGAATATAGCTGTCCATCTGCCCGATATCGCCGTGTGTCAGCTTGCCAATCTTAAAGTCGATCAACACATGGCATTTTAGAATACTGTGATAAAATACAAGGTCGAGGTAAAAATCCTCATCTTCATAACGCATCAGCTTTTGTCTGGCAACAAAACAAAAACCACGTCCGAGTTCCAGTAAAAACTCCTGCAGCTTATCGATAAGCGCCTGTGTATCTGGCTCTTGTCCTGTCATAGCAACTATCTGATGTAATGTATCTATAAATTCTTCGTATATTATACTCGATATTGCAAATAAAACCAAGAAGTTTTTACGTGTTCGGGAATTCATCATCTCTTTACCGGCACAAACTTAGCCCGGTTCATCAGCGGATGACTCAGCCTGATTGCCCCGGGTTTCGGGCATACCATGACACAGGCGCCGCAGTAATAGCATTCTCCCGGATACATGATCACCGGATGTTTCCCTTTCTCCGGAGACGGAAGCAGAATATCGCACTGACACACAGCCGCACAGCGGTTACAGCCGATGCACAGTTTTTCATCATATTTCAGCGGATTTGTGCTGCATGGAATTGGTACAACTGTAAATTCAGCGCGGCCAATCCGCGGACTGCATTTCGGATAGCTGGTTTTTGCTGTTTCCTGCCAAACAGCAGCTTCGTCACTTCCGTTTTCTGTTTCTTTATATCTGCCTTTCACATCATCAATGCCAACACTTTTTTCAGCGCTGCTTTCTTTGATTTCTGCTGCCGTCCCAATATTTTTCTCTCCGCGTTTCCTGCCGAAGTTCTCCTCTTCTTCTGCCACGGCGCTCTTCACACAGTTTGCTTCTCCGGTTTTTTGCCTCATCTCCGCGATATAATCCTGATTCCTTTTTTCATATTCTGTCCTGAGATCTCCGAAGAAATCCAGCGGAACTTCCCTTGTCCTGACACATCCGTTCTCCTGCCGGATCACAATGTGCTTCCTGTCACGAGGCGGATCCATCTCCGGATAATCACTTCTCTGGAAACACAGCGGCGCGGAACTTGATTTTCTCGCAAGCGACGCATGCAGCACAATCTGCGCGACAGTCAGGATATCAAGCACCTCGTGGACGCGCATCAGCTCATGAGGATTCGCGGCAGTAAGTTTCGGCACGATCTCCCGCTCAAAACTCTTCAGAAGATCCAGTCCTTCCTTCAGCAGCGCCTCACATTTCACGCCGCCGCAGTAATTCTGCATCGCTTTGGAGATCGCCATATTCAATTCTTTCCAGCCAATTCCGTCTTCCTTGTCCGCAAACAGCGGCGCGTACAGCCGCTCTTTCTCCGCATCAATCTGCCCGCGGTCAGCCTCTGCAAAGTCGGCTGCCGCCGCATAATCCGCCGCCTTTCTCCCCGCATAATATCCGGTCGCGCAGGCAAAACCGGCGCAGTCGGACGCATAGAGCTGATCCCCCGCCGCGTAAAGTCCGTCGATATTCGTCTTCAGATCCCAGTCATGCATGACTCCGCCCGGCGCGCCAAAAAACTGGCGTTCCTGCTCCAGGAAATTCGCCGACTGCCAGCCTGTTCCATAGCTCTGAAGCATGTGTTTTTCCGGATCAAAGCCCCGCTCCGTATAATTCTGATAGATCGGAACCTTCGTCTTTGCCTCCTCGCCGATCATCATTCCCCAGATCACGCGGCGCTCCGCATCTGGCATTCGGCTCAAGTCCGCATAGAACGGAAGCTGATAACCGCGCTTCATAAGTTCCTCGAAATCCAGCGTCTCCGGCCCTCTGTACTCATATTTGGGATTGTCAATCACGCCGCCCTTCAGGAAAAATTTCTGCCCCGGCGCAGGGTAATAGCGCTCCGAAACAGTTTTCAGCTCGACACCATCCCGGTTTACGTACGGAATCTCGACGCCTCTCGCGTCCACCATCGTCGCCGCATACCAGGTATTGTGATTGTTACCTGCCCCGTACGGCGGAAAACTTCTCCCTGCCGCGGAAAATTCAGCGCGCACCGATTTTTCCATCATCGTGAATTCGACGCCGGCACGCCAGCCCATCGCATGGCCGCTTCCGATACTCTGGAACGGCCGAAACTCACACAGTCCTGCCATATCCGCATTAAACAGCCACACGCGCGCCGGCCGCGACATTGCAAGCACCGTCGACTTCGCGCGGAATATATAAAATTTTCCCGTATGTACGCTCATACCGAGCGCGCCGGCGCAGCGCGGATTTCTTTTCGCAGTCTTCCCTGAATCCCTTTTTTCTGCATCCTGCTGCAAATTGTTCCCGTTTCCATCCACTTCTGAAATCTGTTCCTGTCCGTTTTCCCTGGCAGCACGTCCCGAAACTTTCTCCTTGGTCTGTTCCGGCATATTTCTGTTCTTATCCCATCCCGACGTGTTTTCCCCTGCAATCTGTTCTGAAATATCCTGTTTTGCATCTTCCCCTGAATCATTTCTGACACCGGACGTACTCTCTATCAGCAGCGCCGTGGCCTCCGTCCGGTCCATAACCCGCACGCCAAGCCGGCGCATCTCCTTCGCCAGAGCCGGCTTAAATGTCGATCCCCAGACACGGATTGTAAATTTATTTTTATAATCATAGGCAAACATGAGCTTCGTCTCATCATCTCGAAACTCAGCCCCCTTAAATTCATCCTCTGTATCGCGCACTTTTCCGCCGAACGATTCCAGATCCAGCAGGCGGTCATAACCTTCCCGGCACTCGATATAATGGGCGATCCCGTTGCTGTACCAGTCCTGCTCGTTGACATACGCCTTCGCAATCTCCTCCGGCGTCACCTGCGAACATGGATTTGTGCAGGCGGACTCCCAGTGATCAAACCCTGTGCCCGCGGAACCGCTGCGTTCCGCCGCGCCTTTCTCCACAAGCGTCACCAACAGACCTCGCCTCGCCGCCGCGATCGCCGCAAAACATCCCGACAGACCTCCGCCCAGCACCAGAACGTCGCTGCTGATCGTTTCTTCCTGATCCATCTCATTTCCGTACGGCCATTTATACCATTCTTTTTCCATTTATACACCTCTTCTTCAAGATTCGCTGCATTTTCCCACGTCTCCTGCGTTCACCTGGCGCAGCACTATCCACATCCCTCTTCGGGTTCCACACTTGCTCGACTCAGACACTGCTCCAGACTTCTCTCACGCACCTTTCATTCACGATGATCCATATACCCGGCATGGCATGGAAATTTACTATTCTCAAATATTCCGGCACGCCGCGAAATGTCCCGGCTCCACCTCGCGCAGCGGTATCTCGCCCTGCAGACAATCTTCCGTCACAAACGGACATCTCGCCGCAAACCGGCACCCCGGTTTCGGATTCACCGGACTTGTCACTTCTCCCTGAAGCAGTTCCCGCACCTTGTGAAGCGACTCCACGCTCGGAATCGGAATCGCCGCAAGCAGCGCTTTCGTATACGGATGAACCGGATTGCGGAAAATCTCTTTTGCGTCCGCGCGCTCCACACATTTTCCAAGATACATGACCATGATCTCATCAGAAATATGACGCACCACCGAGAGATCATGCGTGATAAAGACATACGTCAGCCCCATGCTCTCCTGCAAATCCATCAGCAGATTCAGAATCTGCGCCTGGATCGACACATCCAGCGCCGACACAGGCTCATCGCAGACCACAAAGTCGGGCTCCAGGATCAGAGCGCGCGCAATGCCGATGCGCTGCCGACGCCCGCCGTCCATCTCATGCGGATATGCCGTCGCCAGACGTTCCGCCAGCCCGACCGTCTCCATCATCTCTTCTACTTTCCGGTCGACTTCATTTCTCGTTTTGCATAATTTATTTACAAGAAGCGGTTCGGCAATAAGCTGTCTCACCGTCATACGTCCATTCAGGCTTGAATAAGGATCCTGAAACACCATCTGTATTCTGGGACGTATTTTCTTCATCTCTCTTTTTTTCAGCTTCGCCAGATCCGTGCCGTCAAAAAGGATTTCCCCGGAAGTCGGCTCATCCAGGCAAAGCAGCGTGCGCCCAAGCGTCGATTTTCCGCACCCGGACTCTCCGACGACTCCCATCGTCTTTCCGCGCGCGATCTCAAAACTCACATCATCCACGGCATGAAGCATTCCCGCAGGCGTCCGGAAATATTTTTTTAGATGGCTGACCTGCAGCAGATTTTCCTGTCCCATCTCACAGGATTTCTTTTCATTCTGTGCAGAAATCGTCCCGCAAACGAGCCCGCCGGCATTTTTCTCTTTCATTCTCATACCTCCTCTGCGTCATAGAGATGACAGCGTATCTGATGTCCGTCCTTCTCCCACACTGGCGGCGCCTGCGTCCGGCATTTTTCCGTACAACGTCCGCAGCGCGGCGCGAACCAGCAGCCCTCCGGTTTCTTCGTCGGATCCGGCATCAGCCCGTCGATCGGATGTAGCCTCCTGTCATCCCCGGTCAGACTCGGAATCGAGCCAAACAGTCCGACTGTGTACGGATGATGCTTCTCTCCTTCAAAAATATCTTTTAATTTTCCATATTCCACGATTTCTCCCGCGTACATGATCGCAACCTTGTCGCAGGTTTCCGCCACCACGCCAAGATCATGTGTAATCATGATGACCGATGTCCCATATTTTCTCTGAAGATTGCAGATCATCGCGAGAATCTGCGCCTGAATTGTCACATCCAGAGCCGTCGTCGGCTCATCTGCGATCAGAAGTTCCGGATTGCAGATCAGCGCAATCGCGATCACGACCCGCTGCCGCATTCCGCCGGAAAACTGGTACGGATACTCCGCCTTGCGCTCCTTCGGAATTCCGACCAGCTCAAGCGTTTCTTCCACTTTCGCCTCAATTTCTTTCTGAGACAGATTCTCCTCATTGTGGAGAAGCAGCGCTTCCCCGATCTGTGTTCCGACCGTGAGCACCGGATTCAGCGCCGTCATCGGATCCTGAAAAATCATTGAGATCCTGCCGCCGCGCACCTTCTGCATTTCCTGTTCGGAGAGTTTCTGCAGATCTCTTCCCTCAAACAGAATCTCTCCTTCCGAAACACGCGCCGTCCTCTCCGGCAGAAGTCTCATGATCCCGAGCGCGGTCGTCGTCTTCCCGGCTCCCGTTTCCCCGACCAGGCCGAGCGTTTCCCCTTTATCCAGAGAAAAACTGATCCCGTTGACCGCATACACTGTCTCCAGATCCGTTTTATATTGAATGGTAAGATTTTTTACACCTAAAACCTGTTCCGCCATACTTCCTCCTACTGTTTTGAAAATTCATTTTCCCTGCAGAAACAGACTGCGGCTTTGCCCGTCTGATCTGAACAGACTTTCTATTTCTAATCCTTCAGCTTCGGGTCCAGTGCATCCGTCAGTCCATCCCCGACCAGATTAAACGAAAGTGAACTGAACACAATAAACATACCGGGGAATATCAGCAGGTACGGTGAGGTAAAAATAAATTTCTGCGCCGCAGACAGCAGCGCTCCCCATTCCGGGGACGGCGGCTGAATTCCCATACCGATAAAACTGAGTCCCGCCGCGGACAAAATCATATCGGAGATCGCCATCGTCGTGTTGACAATGATCGGCCCCATCGCGTTTGGAAGCACATAGCGGAAGATAATCCGCGCGTGGGACGCTCCGTACGAGCGCGCCACCATCACATAGTCCTGCTCCGCCACAGTCAGCACCACCGACCGGATCAGACGCACATTTCCGGGAATGCAGGAAATTGTGATCGCAATGATCAGATTTCTCATATTGGTCCCAAGCGCCGCAACGACGGCAAGAGACAGCAGAATCGGCGGCACACACATGAACACATCAATGATACGGCAGATTACATTGTCAACCACTCCGCCGAAATATCCCGCGCTCGCCCCGAGAATCGCGCCGATAATCAGCGCCATCACACTTGTGGCCACACCAATAAACAGTGAATATCTGGAACCGTGCACAACACGGGCAAACAGATCACGCCCGAACTCGTCCGTTCCAAAAAAATGTGCCGCGGACGGCCACTGCAGACGGTCCGCTCCCACCTGCTCCACACATTTCGCATATGGCACGATAAGATCCGCGAACAGCGCGATGCCCACGATAACGCAAAGAATCACAAGCCCCGCCACGGCAGATTTATTCTTTCTGTAGCGCCGCCAGAACTCAGCGATCTGCGCGCCTCTTTTCGATTTTACTTTTTCCATAAATTCTCCCATCTCAGGATTTTTTCGCCTGTCTGTTCTCTGAATTTCTGTCTCTTCAGCCATTCAAGGTTTTTACGGAAGTCCTGCACACAGGATTCATCCCTTTTTCCGGTGCTTTTCGATTCGCCATTTTCCGGCTTTTTCGATTCGATATCCACCGGATTTCTCTTCCTTTCCCGGCACTTTTCGAGCCTCTGCCCTCTACTCCCGGCTCCTTCCCCCGTTCTGGTACTTCGCCTTGATCCGCGGATCAATGAACGCGTACAGCACATCGACAATCAGAATAATCAGACTGAACAGCACCGCAAGAAACAGCGTCGCTCCCATCACCACCGGGATATCCTTCTGCCGGATCGCGGTTGTGATCAGCGTTCCCATACCAGGCATCGCAAACACGGTCTCCGCGATAATCGCGCCTCCAAGCGACGCCCCGAAACTGGTGCCAAGCGTCGTCACAACCGGCAGGAGCGCGTTCCGCAATGCATGCTTCCAGATAATTCTGCTCTGGGAAGCGCCTTTTGCTTTCGCCGTTCTGATGTATTCCTGCCGGATCGTCTCAAGCATCGCCGAGCGCGTGAGCCGCAGAAGTCCCGCGGCCGAGGTCATACAGACCGTGATCGTCGGCAGCACAAAATGTTTCAGACTCCCCGCGCCGTACGACGGAAGCCAGCCAAGTTTCAGGGAAAACAGAAGCATCAGCATCAGTCCAAGCCAGAATCCCGGGACCGACGCGAAAATCAGCGCCACCACGACGCACACCTGATCCAGCACGGAGTACTGACGAACCGCCGATATAATCCCAAGCGATATCCCTATGATCGAAGCCGCTGACATGGAAAAAACCGTCAGCATAAACGTGTTCGGAAAGCGCGCCATAATATCCTGTATGACAGGCTGGCGGCTCTGATAAGAAGTTCCAAGGTCAAAATGAAAAATGATATTTCCGATATAACTAAAAAACCGCACAAGAAACGGCTTGTCATAGCCGAACTGTGCGTTCAGGGAAGCGATATCCTCCGGCTTTGCGGTGATTCCCAGAATAATTGAACCGGGATCACCGGGCGTGAGGGAGAGAATTGCAAACACCAGAAACGCTACGCCAAGCAGTACAGGAATCATGTAGAGCAGGCGTTTGATTACATATTTATACATGCGTGATTTTCCTTTCATTCATGGTGGCGCCGGTATGTCCGGCATGAAGGATCAGTTACCGAAAATCCCTGATGGTTTTCATCCGTCAAATTCCCATGTGCGGACTTGTGATCGAACAGGAAACTGTTTTTCCTCCTGTTCGCCTGCGCAACCCAGGTGCTGCGCCAGCAGCAATTTTCCCTTCCCGGGCCTGCGCATAAAACACGGGGGCTGTCGGAAAATACATCAATTGGGAACAAGTTCCATCCGATATTTTCCGACAGCCCTCCGATTCTTTCAGGATTGTCTCTCATTTAAACCGACAATTCCTTCTACCAGGTAAAATCATAGATAGAGTAGACGCCTTCAAACGGAAATTCCGGGCATGTCAGACCAGAATTGTAAGCAAACAGCGTCAGCGGATTGCAGAGTACCGCATAAACCGCCTCATTCTGCGCCTTGGTCAGAGCTTTGTTGAAGATTTCAGCACGGGCATCCGTGTCCGTCTCGGTTCTCGCCTGCGCAAACAGCTCATCCATCTCCTCGTCGCTGTAGCGCGCGTTGTTCGCGGTTCCGATGTAGTCTGTCGTGTAAGCCATCTCCAGCATCTGGCTGTCGCCGTCGAGCGTCATCTCAAGTGTCGTGATTCCATAATTGCCGCTGGTCAGCTCACCGATGTAGGCATTGAATTCCTTGACCGCAATTGTCACATTCAGGCCGACCGCCGCAAGATCATTCTGTATAACTGTCGCAAGATTGGAATATTTTTCCGCGACAAGCATCTCGCCCAGATCGTACGGTGTCTCAATTCCCGCCTCCGCAAGCAGTTCCTTCGCCTTCTCCGGATCATAGGTGTACTGCGGCTGTTCATCCGAATATCCGAATCTGTCCTTAGAGCAGATATTAGAGTTCACTTCCGCCATGTTGTCATAGCAGACCGCCACAAGGTTCTCGCGGTTGAGCGCGTAGTTGATCGCCTGACGCACCAGAACGTTGTTGAACGGCTCTTTCTCCGTGTTCATGGAAACATAGGTAAATCCGGAGTTCGCAACCTCTGCGATCGTAATCTGATCGTTTGCCTGAAGCTGCGCGATCGTCGCGGACTCGATCGACGCGAAATCAACCTCTCCGGTCTGCAGCGCAATCGCCGTCGTGGACTGGTCCGGAATAACCTCAAACGTCACATTTTTGATCGGAGCAGCTCCCCTGTAGTAATCCTCGTACGCCTCGAGTGTCACATTGCTTCCATTGTTTCTTCCTGTAAATTTGTATGGACCGCTGCCGACCGGGCTGTTCACAAAATCATCCTCCGAGCTCTCAAAGTAAGCTTTCGACGCGATATGTACCTGGCTAACGCCCAGCAGGAATGGAGAATACGGGCTGTCCAGATGGCAGACAACCGTGTAGTCATCCGGCGCGTCTACGCTCGAAAGACCCGTCACCATGGAACCCTGATACTCGGAATCCATGTACATTTCCAGCGAAAATTTCACGTCCGCGGAAGTCAGAGGCGTTCCGTCGTGGAACGTCACATCGTCGCGCAGATGGAACGTGTAGTCAAGACCGTCCTCGCTGATCTCCCAGGACTCTGCGATCCTCGGCTCCGGATCATGCGCGCCGTCCGGATTCATATAGAACAGCGGATCGTAGATCTGGCTCAAAATATCATGCTCGATCGTCGTGCTGAAATCTGACGGGTGCAGCGTATCCACATCAGAATCCACGGCGATTACCAGATC
>CANQAR010000157.1 GCA_947588845.1 uncultured Lachnospiraceae bacterium | reverse complement strand
CCCGGTTATCCACCAGATAAAAAAATAAATTTCGTCACTTTTCACAATGCCTGAGAGGGGGGAGTGAACAGTAACCTGTCCGGAAAGGCCTCTGCCTTTTTATCCGTTTAACCCTTGCAATTTAATACCTGAATTGCTATAATTCATAACCGACAGGCAATTACAGGAAGGAAACCTTATGGATCAGATTACAATAAAGGATGTTGCGAAACTGTGCGGGGTAGGGGTCAGCACGGTTTCGAGGGCGATCAACAATCACCCTGATATTAATGAAGAGACCAGACAGAAAATTATGGATACGATCCGGCAGTACAATTACGTGCCGAACAACAGCGCGCGCAATCTCAAGCGCTCGGATTCCAGAACGATTGCTGTATTGATTAAAGGTATCAGCAATCCTTTTTTTGCTGATATGATCCAGGTTTTTGAGCGTGAGATCAAGAACAGGAAATATTCCTTCGTGCTGCAGCATGTGGAAGAGTTCGAAAATGAAGCGGATGTGGCGATTCAGCTTGAGAAAGAGAAGAAGCTGAGAGGAATTGTATTTCTGGGAGGCCTGAGCAGTCACAGACCGGAGAAGCTTGAGCAGCTGAAGGTTCCTTTTGTGATCAGTACGGTAGATGATGAAGAACTGTCCGGGAGATATGCGACAGTCAGCGTGGACAATGAGAAGGAAAGCCGCCGGATGGTTGATTATCTGATCAGCTGCGGACACAGGAAAATTGCTCTTCTCTCGGCCGGAAAACAGGATGCCAGCATCGGGAAGCTGCGGTTTGAAGGGTATCGGGATGCACTAAAAGAGCATGGGATTCCGTATGATGAAGGACTTGTGATCTGGTCCCATGATGAGCTGCCGACTTATTCGATGGAAAACGGGTATGCTCTGACGAAAGAACTTCTGGAGACAGGAAAGGAATTCACCTGTATCTACGCTGTCTCGGACAGTATTGCCATCGGAGCGTGCAAAGCGCTGTTCGACGTGGGGAAACGGGTGCCGGATGATTATTCGGTCGCGGGTTTTGACGGGTTGCCGATGGCGGCTTACTATGAGCCGTCGATTACCACAATCCGGCAGCCGAGGAAAGAGATGGCGGAGGCGACGATCCGCCTGATGTTTGATCTGATCAAGAATAAACCGGTCGCGAGGCGTCAGCTTTTTGACGGGGACCTGATAGAAGGGCAGTCTACGAAAAGGATTCTGGAAGAATGGAAATAGTTAAGGCGAGAAAACTGGCATTTGAATATGTAAAACTGGATGAGGAAGGCAGGGTGGAATCCCGGTCGCGCGCGGTCGATGACGTCGATCTTGATGTGCAGGCAGGGGATTTTATCGCGATTCTGGGGCACAATGGTTCCGGCAAATCGACACTTGCGAAACATATCAACGCGATCCTTGTCCCCATGGAGGGAACTCTGTTTGTGGACGGGAAGGATACGCGGGATGAGTCAAAACTCTGGGAAATCCGGCAGACGGCAGGCATGGTGTTCCAGAATCCGGACAATCAGATCATCGGAACGATCGTGGATGAGGATGTGGGCTTCGGTCCTGAAAATATGGGCGTGCCGCGGGAGGAAATCTGGCAGCGCGTCGAGGAGAGCCTGAAAGCGGTCGGCATGTGGGAATATCGTTCTCATTCGCCGAACAAGCTTTCCGGAGGGCAGAAACAGCGTGTCGCAATCGCGGGCGTCATGGCGATGCGCCCGAAATGTATTGTGCTGGACGAGCCGACGGCCATGCTGGATCCAAGCGGACGCCGGGAAGTGATTCAGGCGGTGCGGGAACTGAACCGCAGGGAGCATGTGACGGTGATCCTGATCACGCATTATATGGAGGAAGTGATCCAGGCGAATAAAGTGTTCGTCATGGAGCAGGGAAAGATTGTAATGCGGGGAACGCCGCGTGAAGTCTTCTCCCATGTGGATGAGCTGAAAGCTTACCGGCTGGATGTTCCGCAGGTGACTCTGACGGCGCATGAGCTGCAGAAGGCGGGGATTCCTCTTCCGAATGGAATCCTGACGATCGAGGAACTGGTGGAAGAACTTCGGAAGGTGAGGAAAGCGTAGATGGCGATCAGGATAGAGCATCTGAATTATATATACAATGAAGGCATGGCCTTTGAGAAGCATGCGGTCCGGGATGTCAGTCTGGAAATTCCGGACGGACAGTTTATCGGAATCATTGGACATACGGGTTCCGGCAAATCGACGCTGATCCAGCATCTGAACGGACTGATGCGGGGAACTTCCGGAACAATTTATTATAACGGAGAAAACATATACGCGAAGGATTACCGGATGAAAGATCTCCGGAGCAAAGTCGGTCTGGTTTTCCAGTATCCGGAGTACCAGCTTTTTGAGACAGATGTATTTACGGACGTCTGCTTTGGCCCCAAGAATCTGGGACTGCCGAAGGAAGAAGTTGAAGCGCGGGCTTACGAGGCGCTGCGGCTTGTGGGACTGAAGGAGAAACATTATAAGAAGTCTCCGTTTGAGCTTTCCGGGGGCCAGAAACGGCGTGCAGCCATTGCGGGTATCCTTGCGATGAAGCCGGAGGTGCTTGTTCTGGACGAGCCGACGGCCGGGCTGGATCCGCGGGGACGGGACGACATTCTTGACCAGATCGCGAAGCTGCACAGGGAGCAGAAGATTACGGTTATTCTCGTCTCGCACAGCATGGAGGATATTGCCCGCTATGTGGAGCGGATTATTGTGATGAACCGCGGGCAGGTGATGTACGACGACACGCCGCGCAATGTTTTCGGTCATTATAAAGAACTGGAACAGGTGGGGCTGGCCGCACCGCAGGTCACTTATCTGATGCAGACAATGCACAGTCAGGGCTGGCCGGTCCGGACGGACGCGACGACGGTGAAAGAAGCCGCCGATGAGATACTGCGGGTGCTGAAAACAGTTGAGATGTGAAATGCCACGAAAACAGGATTTGTTTGCATTGTCTGTCATAAAAGAATACGATTCTTTATGGCAGAAGTGCTGTCGACTGTGTCATACAGGAGAGCGGACAGCAGCAAATGGAATCAGGTGAGAGGGAAAAGGATGTTAAGAGATATTACGTTAGGACAATATTATCCGTCAGGGTCGGTGATTCACAGGCTGGATCCGCGTGTGAAGCTTGCGGGCACGCTGGTTTATCTGATCTCGCTGTTCGCGTTCCGCTCTGTTGAGGCTTACGTGGTCGCGACGTTGTTTCTGGCGGCCATGATCAGCATTTCGAAGGTGCCGCTGAAATTTATGATGCGCGGGCTGAAGTCGATTCTGTTTCTGCTGCTGTTTACTTCCATATTTAATCTGTTTCTGGTGCCGGGCGAGGTTGTCGTGCGGATCTGGAAATTAAAGATCACGGATGCGGGAATTGAGACAGCGGCATTTATGGCGATCCGTCTGGTGTACCTGATCATCGGTTCTTCGCTGATGACGCTGACGACAACGCCGAATGATCTGACAGACGGTCTGGAGAAAGCGCTGGGACCGCTGAAAAGAATCAGGGTGCCGGTGCATGAGATCGCGCTGATCATGTCGATTGCGCTGCGCTTTATCCCGATTTTGATGGAGGAGACGGACAAGATCATGAAAGCGCAGATGGCAAGAGGAGCGGATTTTGAATCGGGAAATCTGATTCAGAAAGCGAAAAACATGGTGCCTCTGCTGGTTCCGCTGTTTATCTCGGCGTTCCGGCGCGCGAATGATCTGGCGATGGCGATGGAGGCGCGCGGATACCACGGCGGCGAGGGGCGGACGAAGATGAAGCCTCTGGAGTATAAAAAGCGCGATCTGGCCGCGTATCTTATACTGGCCGGGTATGTGGCGGTGATGTTTGCGGCGAATCGGCTGAAGATTGTGCCGGCGTTGTTCTGAGAATACTGTTCCGTGAAAGAAAATGCATGGCTGATACAGATTGAAATGAAGGATAAACAGCGCGTGAGGGCGCGGTCAGGAAAATTTGACAGAAAGATACCGCGGAGAAATTCCGCGAAAAACTTTAGATTCGGAAAGGATGAAAAATTATGCAGGGCAGAACACATACTTGCGGCGAACTCAGGATTGGGGATGTCGGAAAGAAAGTAAAAATCGCGGGCTGGTACGACAATCTCAGACGTGTCAGCAAAAATCTCGGATTCCTGATTCTCAGGGATTTTTACGGCGTGACACAGGTGGTTGTTGAGACGGAAGAGATGATGGAGATTGTGGACGGGATCAATTATGAATCCACGATCGCGGTTACAGGAGAAGTGAGAGAGCGTTCGAACAAGACGAATACGATCGCGACAGGGGAGATTGAGGTCGTCCCGGAGAGCATCGAGATCCTTGGCAAATGCCGGTACAATGAGCTTCCGTTCCAGATTGCCCATTCAAAGGAGTCCGATGAAAATATCAGGCTCAAATACCGCTATCTGGATCTGAGAAACCCCGCGGTGAAGGACAGGATTGTGCTCCGCAGCCAGATCGTTTCAGAACTGCGCGCCAGCATGAATGCGCATGGTTTTATGGAAATCACAACGCCGATTCTGACCTGCTCGTCTCCGGAAGGCGCGCGAGATTACCTTGTCCCTTCGAGAAATCATCCGGGCAAATTTTACGCGCTGCCGCAGGCGCCGCAGCAGTTCAAGCAGCTGCTGATGGCTTCCGGCTTCGACCGGTATTTCCAGATTGCGCCCTGCTTCCGTGATGAAGATGCGCGCGCGGACCGTTCGCCGGGAGAGTTTTATCAGCTCGACATGGAGATGGCGTTTGCTGATCAGGAGGATGTGTTCGCGGTGCTTGAGGATGTGCTGCCTCCGGTATTTGCGAAATACGGTATTTACAAGACTGCTTCTGCCGCGCCGTTTAAGAGAATCTCTTATCTGGATGCGATGGAGACTTACGGCACCGACAAGCCGGATCTGCGCATCGACCTTGTGGTGACGGACGCGACGGCGTGCATGGCGGACTGCGGCTTCGGACCGTTTGCGGGACAGACCGTCAAGGCGGTTGTCGTCTCAGGATTTGAAGGTACAAGAAAAGTGATTGATAAACTCTGCGCCGATGCGGAAGTGCAGAGCGGAAATAAAGCCTACTGGTTCCGCGTGGACAAAGACGGTTCTTTCGTGGGCGGCATCTCCAAATTCCTGCAGGAGCGCAGGGAAGCCGTGAAAGAGGCGCTGGGCCTGAAGCCGGGTGATTTTGTCGGCGTGACCGCCGGAAAGAAATCTGCCGCGCAGAAGACGGCAGGCGTGCTGCGCAGGATTCTTGGAGAGGCATCCCCGCAGCATATGAACAAAGAGTGTTATGAATTCTGCTGGATCGTGGATTTCCCGATGTACGAAATCGGAGAGGAATCCGGCGAACTGGAATTCTGCCACAATCCGTTCTCCATGCCGCAGGGCGGTATGAAGGCGCTCGAGGAGCAGGAGCCGCTTGAGATTCTGGCGTACCAGTACGATCTCGTCTGCAACGGCGTGGAGCTGTCTTCCGGCGCAGTCCGAAATCATGACCCGGAGATCATGGTGAAAGCGTTCCAGATGGTAGGACTCGGCGAGGATGATGTGAAGGCAAAATTCCCGGCAATGTACAATGCGTTCTGCTATGGAGCACCGCCACACGCGGGAATCGCTCCGGGCGTTGACCGTATGGTCATGCTGATCGCGGGAGAGGAAAGTATCCGTGAGATCATTCCGTTCCCGATGAACAAGAACGCGCAGGACGTTATGATGGGTGCGCCAGCGACGGTGGAGCAGAAACAGCTTGACGACGTGCATATCAGGATTGTGGAGCCGGAGAAGAAAGAATAAGCGGGTGCGTATGGGGAAAAGGGTGAAGCTGACCGTCGCGTATGACGGCACAAATTACTGCGGCTGGCAGATACAGCCGAACGGGAATACGATCGAGAGCGAACTCAACCGTCACCTGTCGGAGCTTCTGCAGGAAGAGATCCGCGTGGTCGGAGCAAGCAGAACGGACGCGGGAGTTCACGCACTGGGCAACGTGGCCGTCTTCGATACTTCCGCGCGGATGCCGGCGGACAAGATCTCCTATGCGATGAATACAAGACTGCCGGAGGATATCCGGATTCAGGATTCACGGGAAGTACCACAGGATTTCCATCCGCGGTTCTGCAAAACGATAAAAACGTACGAGTACCGCATCTGCCACAGGCGTTTTCCCAATCCCTGCGAGCGTCTGTATTCGCTGTTTTATTACTGGGATCTGGATGTGGAGAGGATGCGCGCCGGAGCGGCGCATCTGGTCGGAGAGCATGATTTTTCGAGCTTCTGCACAAGCCGGCCGGAGATCACAAACCATGTCAGGACGATCTACAGCCTTGAGATCGAGGAGAGAGGGGACATGATCACGCTTTCTGTGCGCGGAAACGGTTTCCTTTATAATATGGTACGCATCATCGCGGGGACTCTGCTGCGTGTCGGCAATGGTACGATTCAGCCGGAGGAGATCCCGGAGATTCTGGCGGCGAAGGACCGCAGGCGCGCCGGAGAGACGGCGCGGCCCCAGGGACTGACGCTGGTGCGGATTGAATATCCGGATTATCCGGACGCTTTCTGCTGATGTTCAGACGAATGCCGGTGCGGACTGGATATCCGGACTGTTCTGACGTTTTCTGCTGATGTCTGGATGGATGCCGGTGCGGACTGGATATCCGGACTGTTCTGACGCTTTCTGCTGATGTTCGGACGGATGCCGGTGCGGACTGGATGCCCAGATTATCCTGAATTTCAGCCGAAATTTCCCATTTTCATGCTTGACATGCCGAAAGGCCTGTAATATAATATTTTGGTGCGACAATGTATGTAAATGCTTGAGCCAAAGCCCCGGTAGAGCATTTTCCATAAAGTTTTTCTGAAAAGAAAAGAGCGGGAGGACGGAAATAAGCCTCTGTTTGCCCGGTGAGTATGTTTTGAGCGAGCCTGTAAAGAAGCAGAAGGTTTTCTGCGGAAGGGTTCGAGTCGTTTGGTAACTGTAAAGCATTGGACAGCTATCGGAATTGGATCAAGGAGGAAAACCAATGAAAAGTTATATGCCCAGCCAGGCAACTATTGAAAGAAAATGGTATGTGGTTGATGCTGCAGATATGACACTGGGCCGTTTGGCTTCAGGAGTAGCAAGCGTTTTGAGAGGAAAGAACAAGCCGACGTTCACACCTCATATGGATACAGGCGATTATGTAATCGTAGTAAATGCTGATAAGGTCAGCGTAACAGGCAAGAAGCTGGATCAGAAGATTTATTATCATCATTCCAAATATGTAGGCGGGATGAAGGAGACGACTCTTCGTGAGATGATGGCAAAGAAACCGGAGCGGGTAATCGAGCTCGCGGTGAAGGGTATGCTTCCGAAGGGACCGCTTGGAAGACAGATGTACAAGAAGCTCTATGTATACGCAGGTCCGGATCACAAGCAGCAGGCTCAGAAGCCCGAAGTGCTGACATTCTAAGAGGGAGGTAAGGGACATTGGCTACAGAAAGATATTACGGGACAGGCAGAAGAAAAAAATCAATCGCCAGAGTATATCTGGTACCGGGAACCGGTAAGATTACGATCAATAAAAGAGACATCGACGACTATTTTGGACTTGAGACGCTGAAGGTTATCGTGCGTCAGCCTCTGGCAGCTACCGAGACCTCAGATAAGTTCGACATTCAGGTCAACGTATGCGGCGGCGGCACGACAGGTCAGGCAGGAGCAATCCGTCATGGCATCTCCAGAGCACTGCTTCAGGCGGACGACGAGTACAGACCGATCCTCAAGAAAGCGGGATATCTGACCCGTGATCCGAGAATGAAAGAGCGTAAGAAATACGGCCTCAAAGCCGCAAGAAGAGCGCCGCAGTTCAGCAAGCGTTAATTTCAGTTTTCAAAGAGATAATACCAGATATATTTTTCTCACTTTTCATAACAGCACACAGCCCCGGAAACCGTATGTTTCCGGGGTTTTCTTAGGTGCGCCCGGGTGTCACGGATTCTATGGTGGACGAATACATCATACACAGGATCATGGTGTAGGTATTGTGGAGCGAGGTGTTCTTCATCGCCAGGCCAGCTTTCCGCAAAAGTTCCATGCTGATGACGGGCGGCAGCGTCAGCCCGACTAACAGTGCTGCGATATGTTCTCTTGTTACTCCGTATTCCGGGTCGTTGCTCAAACGGATAATTGTGCGGGTGGAGATCAGCGATGTTTCTTCCAGATGCTCCACCGTCATTTTCTGATCTTTCATCAGGTAATGCAGTGCGGCCGGAAATGTCAGAGGGGCAATAGCTTTATTCGTGGCTGTTGCCCAATCTATCATTGCCGGAAAAGCTGTTCCGCCGATTTGTTTTTCGGCGTCTGTTCGCAGGTTCTGTAATAGTATCATGTGCCCCCCTTGTCTTAAAAGCATCGAAAAGATGCGCCTGCCATTTTACTCTGTGCATAAAATGATAAATGGTCGATGTCCAGATACTTTTGAGGGCAGTCCGGTGACAATCCAAGAATTATCCTGTTTTCTTCATAGAAAAAAGCCCCGGTCGCAAATGCGGCCAGAGCTTTAAGGCGGCCCGTTGTCCGGATTAAATTTGTGTCCGATGCCGTGTACGCTCCTGATGTAATCCGGTATCTCTGGCGCAATCCTGAGCTTGCGCCGGAGGTTACTGACATGATTGCTGATTGCCCTGTGAGAGTAGTAATCCAGATTTTCATGCCATACGAGGTCAATGATCATGTCATAAGTAAGAACCCGGCGAGGATTCATGATGAGCAGGGCGAAGATGTCAAACTCCTTTGCCGTCAGTTCGATTTCCTGGCCTTGTACAGAAACGAGTCGCTGCTCCAGACAGAAGTACAAATCGCCATACTGGATCACCGTCAAAGGCTGCTCGGCATTCTCCATCAAACTATGCAGGCCAGGAACTACTAAGCCGTTGGAGATAACGTCTGCTTCATCTTCGAGGATATATCGGGACATTTCCTCCAACTGCGTTTTGGAAAGAATTGCAGACAGCTTTTCGCCTATCTGCTTTCCGGATTCTGATATATCCAGCACAACTATTTTCCCATATCACCACCACCTCGAAAGCAAAATATATATGGACAAACCTCGATCTTTCGTTCCCATTCACTTCCCGACAAACGGGAAGTTGTTGCATTAGAATTGCAACAATCCGTCCGCGTTATACTGAAAATCCGGTCCCCAGGCGACTTCC
>CANQAR010000156.1 GCA_947588845.1 uncultured Lachnospiraceae bacterium | reverse complement strand
CGTGATATTGTCTATTGACGGAATAAATGAAAAATAAACGCAAACTAAAGTCGGATTCCGTTCATGCGTTTATCCTGAAAGTGGCATCCGAAGGGCTTGACAAATCCGGCGGGCTCACTTAGAATCAGAATAATTGAACGGTGAAGGAGAATAGTAATCCAGATGTGCCTCACAGAGAGGGACCGGCAGGTGGAAGGTCTCAGGCGGCGGGGATGAACCGGCTCCGGAGTTCCCGCGGGAAACCGCGGCGTAAGTCGGCGTTAACGATGAATGAAGTGAGCGGCAGAGGGCAGAGCCGGTTCCTGCAGGGCAGGAGCGTTTGAAAGGCTGTGCAGACAGAGCCGCTAATAAGGGTGGTACCGCCGGTATTCCGGTCCCTTTGCGGGATTGGAGTACCGGTTCATTTTATGCGCAGGCCCAGACATGGAAAATTGCTGCTGGCGCAGCACCCGGGCCGCGCGGGCGAGCAGGAGGAAAAACCGTTCCTGCTCGATTAATTCCAGTAAATCAATTATTCAGGAGGAGAGCAGAATATGGCAAAGGAAAAGAAACTGGTGGAAGCGATTACTTCCATGGAAGAAGATTTTGCGCAGTGGTATACGGATGTGGTCAAGAAGGCGGAGCTGATCGACTACACGAGCGTCAAGGGCTGCATGGTCATCAAACCGGCGGGCTACGCGCTCTGGGAGAACATCCAGCATGAGCTTGACCGCAGGTTCAAGGAGACGGGAGTGGAAAATGTGTACCTTCCGATCTTTATTCCGGAGAGCCTGCTTCAGAAGGAGAAAGATCACGTTGAGGGCTTTGCGCCGGAGGTGGCATGGGTAACGCACGGCGGACTTGAGCCGCTGCAGGAGCGCATGTGCGTAAGGCCGACGTCCGAGACGTTGTTCTGTGATTTTTACGCGAACGACGTACATTCTTACCGTGATCTGCCGAAGGTTTACAACCAGTGGTGTTCCGTGGTGCGCTGGGAGAAGACGACGAGACCGTTCCTGCGTTCCAGAGAGTTTCTGTGGCAGGAAGGCCATACGGCCCATGCGACAGCGGAGGAGGCCGAGGAGCGCACACAGCAGATGCTGAACGTGTATGCGGATTTCTGCGAAGAAGTGCTCGCGATCCCGGTAATCCGCGGCCGCAAGACGGACAAGGAGAAATTCGCGGGCGCGGAGGCGACCTACACGATCGAAGCGCTGATGCATGACGGCAAAGCGCTTCAGTCCGGCACCAGCCATAATTTCGGAGACGGATTTGCGAAGGCGTTTGAGATTCAGTATGCGGATAAGGATAACACGCTGAAATATGTACATCAGACTTCCTGGGGAATGTCCACGCGTATCATCGGAGCAATCATTATGGTGCACGGCGACAACAGCGGACTTGTGCTTCCGCCGATGATCGCGCCGACTCAGGTGATGGTGATCCCGATCCGCCAGCAGCAGGCAGGCGTTCTTGAGAAGGCGCAGGAAGTGAAGGCGGCCATCGCTGCGGCAGGGCTGCGCGTGAAGCTGGATGACTCCGAGAAGAGTCCGGGATGGAAATTCTCTGAGCAGGAGATGAGAGGAATTCCGGTCCGCATCGAGCTTGGTCCGAAGGACATCGAAGCGGGACAGGCGGTCATCGTGCGCCGCGACACGAGAGAGAAGATCGTTGCGCCGATCGCTGAACTGTCGGCGAAAGTCGCGGAGATTCTCGATACCATGCAGCATGAGATGCTTGAGCGTGCACGCGCGCACCGCGATGCGCATACGTATGTGGCGACAGAGAAAGAGGAGTTTAAGAAGATTGCGGACGAGAAGCCAGGCTTTATCCGCGCGATGTGGTGTGGCTGCCGCGAGTGCGAGGAAGCCATCAAGGAGGAAATCGGCGTGACGTCGAGATGCATGCCGTTCAAACAGGAGAAGCTGGCGGATACCTGTGTATTCTGCGGGAAACCGGCGAAGACGATGGTGTACTGGGGCAAGGCATACTAAGGAAAAGATCTGCTTTGTGTCGGTTTTGGGCTTTGATGAAAGAATCGGACAAAGCAGCGAGATTGTCGTTTTGCGGTTTAAATTCAGCGGGGAAATGTTCTGACGGGCATTTCCCCGAAGAATATCAGGAGGTAGGGTTGTGGTTTTCAGCTCAATGGTTTTTTTATGTGTGTTTCTCCCGGTGGTGTTTCTGCTTCACTGCGCGCTTCCGGGCATACGCGCCAAAAACGGGATGCTGCTTCTGGCCAGTCTTCTGTTTTACGCCTACGGGGAGCCGGTTTACGTTCTGCTGATGATCGGCTCGTCGTTTTTTCATTATCTGTGCGCGCTCGCGATCGAGCGGTACCCCGCAAAGAAAAAAGCGGCTGTGGCTGTGGCGGTTCTTGTGAGTCTGGCGGTTCTTGTGGTCTTTAAATATGCCGGTTTTCTGGCGCAGTCAGTTAACCGTCTTCCGGGGATCTCTGTTCCTGTGCCGTCGATCCGCCTCCCGATCGGGATTTCCTTTTTCACGTTTCAGGCGATGTCCTATGTGATCGACGTTTACAGAGGGGTAACGCGTGCTCAGAAAAGCTTTGGAAAGGTGCTGCTGTATATCTCGTTTTTCCCACAGCTGATCGCGGGTCCGATCGTCAAGTATCACGATATCGAGCTGGAGATCACAGAAAGGAAACAGACAGTTGACGGGATATTCTGCGGAGTCAGCCGTTTTATCGCGGGTCTGTCCAAGAAAGTCCTGATTGCCAACACGATGGGGCTTGTGGCCGACACGCTGTTCGCGGCTGACCGGGGCAGCGTTAACGCGGCGGTTGCGTGGATCGGGGCAATTGCCTACATGTTCCAGATTTATTTTGATTTCAGCGGTTACAGCGACATGGCAATCGGCCTTGGGGAAATGTTCGGCTTTCATTTCCGGGAGAATTTCAATTATCCGTACATATCGGCAAATATCCGCGAATTCTGGCGCAGATGGCATATTTCTCTGTCCGGATGGTTCGCGGAGTACCTGTACATTCCGCTCGGAGGCAACCGGAAGGGCAGGGCGCGCACGGTCCTGAACAAATTTATCGTGTTTTTGTGTACCGGTATCTGGCACGGTGCGAATGTGACGTTCCTGTTCTGGGGAATTTATCATGGCTTTTTCCTGATGCTCGAGGAGTATGTTCCGGCGATTCAGAAAAAAGGCGGAGCCTTGAAGACCGTTCTGCAGCATCTGTATACACTGCTGGTTGTCTGCGTCGGCTTTGTGTTTTTCCGGGCCGACACCATGGGCGACGGGCTGTTTTGGGTGAGGCAGATGTTCACGGGCTTTACGTCTGATCCGGCTGCGATGAGTCTGGCGCTCAATCAGCTTACGCCGGTGTGCCTTCTGGCTGCGGCCGCGGCTGTGATCGCGTCCTGCCCGGTCATCCTTCCGCTGAAAAAAGGGAAGGCATACAGGCCGGTTGCCGGCGTGCTGGGACTGGCGGGCTTTTTCCTGTGCATGCTGAGCCTGGCCGCGGGGACGTACAATCCGTTTATCTATTTTCGATTTTAGGAGGAGCTGCCATGAAAAAATTCATCAAAATTTTTTATTCGGTTATCTTTTTTGGCGCATGCCTCCTGCCGTTTGCGGCCATGCCTTTTGCCGGGGAGGAGGTTTCCCTGGAGAACCGAACGCTCGCCTCATTTCCCTCCCTGATGACGGAGGATGGAATCAATACGAATTTTCTCACCGAAGCCGGCACGTATTTTCAGGATCATTTTGCGTTCCGCAATGAGCTGGTGACGGCGAACGCGCTGCTGCAGGGAAGACTGCTCGGTGTGTCCGCGGAGGACGGAGTGATCGAAGGGACTGACGGCTGGTTGTATTATTACGACTCGCTCGACGATTATCTCGGGAGAAATCTTCTGTCTGAGCGAAGTCTGTTCAATATCGCCCATTCGACAGCGATGGTACAGGCGGATCTGGATGCGCAGAATATCCGTTTCCTGTTCACGGTAGCCGCGAACAAAAATTCTCTTTACGGGGAGCATATGCCGTACTACGACAGTCTTGTGATTACGGAGGAGAACAATCTGACGCGCCTGGAGCCCCTTCTTGAGAAAGAAGGCGTCAATTATCTCGATCTGAAGACGGTTTTTCAGAATCAGGATGAGGTACTTTATCATAAGCGGGATTCTCACTGGAACAACAAGGGGGCGGCTCTTGCCGCGGATGAGATTCTGAATGCTCTTGGACAGGAGCATGATCCCTGGGAAGGGGAGCCGTACACCGTCCAGAAGGATTTCGTCGGGGATCTGGATGCGATGCTTTATCCGGGAGCGCCGACGACTGAGGATGAAATTTATTATGACAGGGAACATACCTATTCTTATGTGGAAGAAGTGGAGAGCAATTTTGATCCCAAAATAACAACCGTGTGCCCTGACGGGACGGGAAGCCTTGTCATGTACCGCGATTCCTTTGGAAATGCACTGCTTCCGTTTATCGCTGACGCCTATGCCAACGCGTATTTTCTGCGCGGGGAGCCGTACAATTTTTATACGGATCTGGACACTGCGCTGGCCGACACGGTGATCATGGAGCGCGCGGAGCGGTTTCTGCCGAATGTCGCGGCAAATCCGCCGGTGATGCCGGCGCCGATTGTGGAGCTGGATACAGAGACATCGGATATAGCGGCAGAGTCAGAAGAAAATCCGGAGATAACAGCTGCAAAGACAGAAGAGAAATCAAACGTCGAAACAGCAGCGGGTTCAAAAGAAAATTCGGATGTGACAAATTCAGAATCAGTTTTGGAGACAGGAGGAAAACCGGATAAGCAAATTTCCGAGGATAAAATCAATGAGATCGCTGTGGAGCCCTGGGGAATCTATTACCAGATTCAGGGATGTATTGATCCGCAGTATGTAGCGGATGATTCACGGATTTATGTCAGGATAAACGACAATCTGACCTATGAGGCATTTCCTGCGACCCTTGAGCGGGATGGAAACACCTGCGATACGGCGTTTGTCATGTATCTCTATACAGAAGAGCTTCCGCTTGAGGAGAACACGGCGGAGGTGATTGTGGAAACGGACGGAGATTTTAAGACAGTGTATACTGGAACGCTGCAAGGCTGAATGTCTGCGGAAGAAGTTCCGGATTCTGAATCAGAATCTGCGAGTGAGTTCTGAAATTTGATGCGCAGACTGGCATATGAAAACTAACTGCTGACGCAGCATGCAAATTGCGCGGATGAGCAGGAGGAAAAACGGTCTCCTGAACTGAAATAAGGGTGGATATGTGATAGCATAAATAAAACTCGCACTACTGGTGCGAGAAATGGAAAATTGCTGCAGGTAATTCAAGGTAGGAATCTGAATGATGAGAGGCGAGATGATCATATGGATATTTGTTCTAAGATAAACCCACTGCTTACATTGGAGTATATGCAGACGGAGAATGAAAACAAATATTTCGATAGGAAGTCTGGGCAGATCCGTGTGGCTGATTTAGCACAACACATTTCTGCTTTTGCGAATGCAGATGGCGGAACGATTGTGATTGGCATCAGTGATAAAAAGCGAACGTTGGAAGGGATCAATTTCTGCGGAGACGAAAAGATCAATGAATTCATCAATGCTCCGAAGGATTGCTGCAGGCCGATGCCGCGATACAGGGAGGAATTCATTGATATTACGAATGAATTCGGAAAGCCTGATCGGATACTGCTTCTTCATATTGAGCCGAATGTTGATCGGGTGATCCGTACTTCAAATGATCGGACATACCTTCGCATCGGCGATAAGTCTAAGGAAATGTTGGGGGAGAACCTCCGCAACCTGGAGTACGCGAAAGGCTCTCGTCATTTTGAAGATGAAATCCATCAGTATGCTGTTCTGGAAGATTTGGATGAAGAATTGATTGATGCGTATAAGAAGCGGATTGGCGCTGAAGGTATAGATACTCATCAGGTCTTGATGGCAAGAGGTTTTTTGCAGAACAGAGATGGTAAGGAATACCTGACTAATGCAGCTGTGCTTCTGTTTGCCAGGAATATCATGAAATTCAACATGAACTGCCGTATTCGCTTTATCCGTGTTGACGGTCGCGAGATGCAGGTAGGAGCCAATTATAATGTAGTGAAGGACAAGAACATAGATGAGCCGATCCTGCGGCTGGTCGATGCCGCGAAGGCTTTTATTGCGGACCAGCTTCGGGTCTTCACACGCCAGGAACATGGAAGTGGTCAATTTGTTGAAAGGCCGGAATATCCGGAATTCCCTTGGGTCGAGGGTATTATTAATGCGGTGGCTCATCGTGACTATGCAGCATGGGGACTATTTATCAAAGTCAGCATGTACGATGATCGGCTGGAAATCGAAAGCCCTGGCCGATTCCCATACATTGTGACGGCGGATAATATTTCCTATACTCGTTTTTCTCGAAACAAGACTATTTCGAGGGTTATGACTGAATTTAAATGGGTACGGGAGCTGAATGAAGGCGTAAAGAAGATTTATTCGGATATGGCAGAGGCAGGACTTCCGGAGCCTGAATACGTCGAAACGCCGAACACTGTGAAACTGATTCTTTGGAATAATATTGACGTTCGCAAAAGTAAAACGTTAAATAAAACGTCAGGTGCGGATTTAAATGAAGTTTTTAGTGGACTAGGGAATATTTGGGAACAATTGAATGATGCAGAACGACAGATTTTAAAAATACTGAAAGATAGTGGTGAATCAAACCGAGCGGGACTTGTTGATATTACAGGTAAATCTGTTCGGACGGTATCCAGAATACTTAACCGGCTGGTCGAATTAGGCGTTGTCAGAATAAACGGAAATAAGTACAGTAAGAATCATACGTATTCGATAAATGAAAAATAATTATCCTTGCCAAAAATGGCAAGGATGTGGCAAGGATTGGCGAGGTGGAAAGGTGCTGGAACAGGCTTGCATCCTGTTTTTGGAAGCGGACGATTACACTTACACTGTTGATGAGATTGCTAATAAAAGAGAATCAATTGTAAAAGTGTTTTGTTTAAACAAATACGCAGAAGATTGTTGAGAATCCAAAAAGATTGCTGAGAGTTTGCCGGAAAAATCGGTGAAAAAGAAGAAACAGGAAAATTAAGCAAAAGAAAGCTGCCGTACAGGATTTCATTCCCATACGGCGGCGTTTTATTTTCAGAACAGATCGCTGTGCGTTCCGGTGCGGGCCAGCGTCAGAACCAGCACATCGTCCTCAATACGGTAGACCAGTAACCAGTCCGGCTGGATGTGGCATTCCCTGTGCCCTGCCCAATTTCCAGTCAGAGGATGGTCTTTGTTCTTGTCCGGCAGTGTTTCGCCCATAGCCAGGGCAGTAACGACATCTTCTAGCAGATTGATTTTTAACCCACGTTTCATTGCCAGCTTGTAATCTTTTTTGAACTGTGCGGTGGGCTTAACAATGTACTTTGTTTTTCTCATTTTTTCAATTCAGCAAACAGCTCGTCCAGATCAGTGTAGCCTTTCACAGACGGGTCTTTCGCAATCCTTTCCGCTTCCAACATGGCAGCAATTGTTTCCTTGTTGGGCTTGCTCAGGGAAATATCGAAAGGAATTCTGCCTTCACGAAGCGACTGACGGACGAAAATATTGAAAGCAGTGGACAGGTTCATGCCCAGTTCTGCAAAAAGGGCGTCTGCCTGTGCCTTCAGATCTGTATCCATGCGAATGCTGATATTTGTTGTAGTGCCAGCCATATAATCATCTCCTCATATATAAAATTGTATAAAATTGTCTGTAGTCCCTCTCCAGGGACTGAGTGCTATGCTGTTTAAGATACTGCAGGTTGGCAGTTATCTCCTGCCAGTATTTATAGTATATGATATCTGCACGAAAATAGCAATACTTTGCACGAATATTTAACATTTAAATGAAATATCAAAAGGAATCCGCCCCTCACGAAGCGGCTGACGGACAAAAATGTTGAAAGCAGCAGCCATCTGGAAGACACCCCCGCGACTTTTTTAGTGTAAACTTCTTGACAAATATAAATGACGTGTTATTATTTCTATAGCGTTTTTATGCTAATAAATATGTAAAGAGGAGGACACTAATCATGAAAAAGTTTGTGAAACTTGCAGGACTCGCATGCGCGTCCGCCATGCTCGTTTCCACAGTTGCGTTCGCAGAAGACGGAGCGACCTTTAAGATCGGCGGAATTGGCCCGAGAACAGGCGCGGCAGCGGCTTACGGCGAAGGCGTTATGAGAGGCGCTCAGATCGCGGTTGACGAGATCAACGAGGCAGGCGGAGTGAACGGCGTACAGCTTGAGTTCAACCCGCAGGATGACGAGCATGACCCGGAGAAATCCGTCAATGCATACAATACTCTGAAGGACTGGGGTATGCAGATGCTGCTTGGTTCCGTTACTTCCGCTCCGTGTATCGCGGTTGAGGCAGAGGCAGCGAACGACAATATGTTCCTGCTGACTCCGTCAGGTTCTGCTGTTGACTGTATCACGGCAGGAGACAACGCGTTCCGTGTATGCTTCTCCGATCCGTCACAGGGTACAGCTTCCGCTCAGTACATCGGTGAGAACGGACTTGCTTCCAAGGTAGCCGTGATCTACGACAGCTCTGACGTATATTCTTCCGGTATTTACGCGACCTTCAAGGCTGAGGCGGAGAACCAGCCGTTCGAGATCGTTGCGGAGGAAGCTTTCACGGCGGACAGCAAGACAGACTTTACGGTACAGCTTCAGAAGGCAAAAGATGCCGGCGCTGACCTTGTATACCTTCCGTTCTACTACAACGAGGCAGCTCTTGTGTTTACACAGGCAGCGGCTATGGACTTTGCTCCGATGTGGTTTGGTGTAGATGGCATGGACGGTATCCTTACCGGTGTAGAAGGTTTTGATACTTCTCTGGCTGAGGGCGTTATGCTTCTTACCCCGTTCAGCGCGGATGCTCCGGACGATCTGACACAGAACTTTGTAGCGAAATATCAGGAACTGTACAACGAGGTTCCGAACCAGTTCGCGGCAGACGCTTACGATGGAATCTACATCATGAAGGCTGCGATTGAGCAGGCAGGCGTGACACCGGATATGGATCCGAGTGCTATCTGCGACGCAATGAAGGCTGCCATGACAGAGATCACAGTAGATGGTCTTACAGGTTCAGGCATGACCTGGTCCGCAGACGGCGAGCCGTCCAAGTCCCCGAAGGCTGTTGTCATCGAGGATGGCGCTTACAAGGGAATGCAGGGCGCAGAGGCTGAGGAAGT
>CANQAR010000155.1 GCA_947588845.1 uncultured Lachnospiraceae bacterium | reverse complement strand
AATTCCGACGTGCTGACATTCATACAGGAATATAATCTGAGCAAGGAGCCTCTCCGCGCGGATCTCCTCGTCATCCGGAAAGAACCCGGCGTGCAGATCGCAAACGAGATCGGCAGGATCTTTAAGGGACATAACATCATTGAATACAAGAGCCCGGAAGACGGCCTTACCATCGACGACTTTTACAAGGCAGCCGCGTACGCCTGCCTGTACAAGTCGCTCGGGCAGACGGTGGACCAGTATCCCGGAAAGGATATCACGGTCTCTCTGTTCCGGGAGGCGTATCCCCGGGAGCTGTTCGCGGCGCTGAGGGCAGAAGGGCGGAGCATAGAGGAAAAGTATCCGGGGATCTATTACGTGACGGGGGACGTCATGTTTGACACGCAGATTGTGGTGACAGGCCGCCTTGCCGCGGACAGCCACAGCCCGCTGCGGATCCTTTCCGGACATGCGGGGAAGGAAGATGTCAGAAAGTTTCTGAAAGAGGCTTCGGCCCTGAAGACGCCCGGGGACCGGAACAATGCCAATGCGGTGCTCCAGGTGAGCATATCCGCCAACCGCAGTCTGTATGACGATTTAAGGAGGGATAATCTTATGTATGAAGCTTTGGAAGATCTGATGAAAGATGTGATTGAAGAAAGGGTCAGCCAGGCCGTCAATGAGGCTGTGAAGCTTAACACTGAGCAGGTGACCGAACAGGTCACTGAACGCGTGACTGAACAGGTAACTGAGCGCGTAACCGAGCAGAAGGACAGGGAAATGACCGTCAAGCTCTTTGAAAGGGGGACGTCCATGGATACCATCGCGGAACTGGTCGGACGCAGCGTGGATGTGATCCGGCAGTGGATCTCCCCCGTTTCACAGGCGTGAAAAACCCTGACTGGCAATACACAGACAGCAGAATATCCCGCGGCAGTTCAGATCTTTCAGAAGATCCGGACCCTGCGGGATATTTTCATTTCCATAATCTGGGCAGCCGGCACTGCGCCCTGATTTCTTTTTTCCTCTGGACAAAATCAAATATATATGATATAATGCATTTAATAATCAGTATTAAATAATGATTTATCTTTTATCATCTTTTATTTCATTGTCTGTTGAATCTTATATTACATTTCATGCTGATTATCCGATTCATCTCACCCCGTACTTGCAATCATTCTGCAATACTGTTAAAATGAAGGAGGAATGAACATTTGAAAGCGGACACCGTAACAAAAACTTTTATCAGCGACAACCACATCTTCGCCGACCTGTTCAACCAGTACCTTTACGGAGGAAGACAGGTCCTTGTGCCCGGACAGCTTGAGGAACGCGATTCCACGGAGCTCTCGCTCCCCTACGGGGATGACGGCGCTATAGTACCCGTCCAGAAGTTCCGCGACGTGAAGAAGCTCTGCGCGGCAAAAACAGACGGAAAGACGGATTACGTCCTCTTCTGCGCGGAGGCACAGCTCAGGACTCATTTCGCGATGCCTGTCAGGAACAGCCTGTATGACGCGCTGGCCTACGCGGAACAGGTGGAGGCGGCATCAAGGTCACACCGCCACAAGATGGAGGAGGCCCGGAAGAAGGCAAAAGCGGAGCAGGCCCTGAAAGAGCCGCAGGGTACCCGGAAAACCGGCCCCGCAAAGGAAGCCTCCCATGGCAAAGGGGACGGGGAAACGGCGGAAAAGAAAAAACCCGACCCCGGAGAGTTTCTCGGGGGCTTCTGGAAGGAAGACCGCCTGATCCCGGTGGTGACGCTGACCATCTGGCTTGGGCCCGGGGAATGGGAAGGACCGCGGAGCCTGTTCGAGATGCTGGACAGACGGGACCCGGAGCTCCTGCCCTACATGAATGACTACCGGATGAACCTGGCGGCTCCGGGGATGATGACCGACGAGGAGATCATGAGGTACCGGACCGGCCTGCGGGAGGTGATGTTCTTCATCAAGTATTCGAAAGACAGGAAAAAGCTGGCGGAGATTATGGATTCAGACAGGGAACGGTTTGAAAACCTGGAGCGGCGGGCGGCAGACATGATCGAGGCTGTCACAGGCACCAGGATGCATTATAAGAAAGGAGAAGAGACAGTGAACGTGTGCAAAGCGATTCTTGATATCCAGCAGGAAGCATATGATCAGGGGAAACTTCAAGGCAAACTTGAAGGAGAACGGAACGAACAGACCAACACGCTGCGGGAGAAGGAGCGCGCGGATGCAGAAAAAAGCCGCGCCGATGCGGCTGAGCGGGAACTCCTCCGGCTGAAGGAAGAAATCCGGAGACTGCGCGTTCAGCTGGCCGGAGGGAATTAAAGTTATTCTGCCGGAATGTCCGGGGAAATGGCCGTCAGGCTTTTACTCTTCTTTCTTCTCTGGCCGCTCCCGGAACGCCCGCACTGGAGTGTACCGCTCTGGTGCTGAACATCAACTATGGAAAGAACCGGAAGCTGAAGTCAGTCCACCCGGAAAGAAAATCAGGAAACACATTAGAGGTTTTATTTCACGGAAATTTCATTTTCTGAAACGCCACGGCGGATCTGCCTGAGCAGATCCGCCGCCTTCTTACAAATACATTTTCATTAAACTTCACGATAAGCCTGCCGGTCTCATTGACCGAACAGGTACCGGTCTCGACTGGATTCCCGTCGATGTTGACCGTCAGCGGCATCTCTGCCTGCGGTGTGATTTCAAAGTTGTCGGGAATCTGGCAGTACAGCTCCCCGGATTCTGTATCAAACTGCAGGCCCTGGGCGCCGCCTTCCTTGAATTCCAGGTGGAACAGCCATCTCTTTCCTTTCGCCTTTAATTCCGCATTCTGCTGAAGAATCTGTAAGGGTTCGGATTTGATCGGGCAGGAAGCTGTTTTCTCTCCTGCCCGCTTCGCGGCCCGTCTGCTGCAGCAGCTGACTTCCTTATGCGGGTCTGCGTATAAGAACTGTAAGGGGCCGGAGACATTGATTCTGTCTCCGGCCCCAACAATCAATCCTGGATTATCCTGTTTCTATCCTGTTACTGTGCCTGACGCCGACGCTTTTGGGCGGTCAAAACAATTCCGCCGCCAAGTATCAGAGCAAGCCCAGTTACAACATAGAAGACTGTGCCAGATCCACCAGTCTCAGGCAGGCTGTATTGAATCGGCGGATCGTCCACGGTCAATGTGCCGCCCGGCAGGGCCGTCGTCGCGCCGGGGTGGGTTTCGGTGTTGACTTGATTCGCCGCCCCAAAGTAGAAGAGAACGGGTTCCTTGAGCCCCTCATACCCTGCCGGGGGTGTGATTTCTTCGAGGATGTAGTAGTTGCCGGGTGCAAGCCGCCAGCCGCTTTGGATTTCATACACACCATCGTCATTGGTCGTGAACTCCCAATCAGACTCGCTGTGGCAGCTGTATTTCTTGCCGCCCACAGTGATTGTATCTGTCTTTTCCAGTTTGTCCTCGTTGCCGTCCCCGCTCTCGTCACCGGTATCATCCAGCACGATGTAGAACTTGAACTTCGCGCCGGACAGTTTTTTCGTTTTGTCTATGCTGTCGACTTTCTCAAAGTTCAGCGTGGATGTGCTGGCTGAACCGCCGGCATTGATACTGTTTACATTGATGGTGCGGTCAAATCCGGTGTCCGCATTGACGACGCCTTCGATGCCTGCCTTGTTCGACACAGGTATGCCTGTTCCAAGCGTCGGTATCAGCGCGTTATAGGTGACGAGCAGCGCCTTTCCGTCGGGCACCATGAGCTTAAACTGGCCGATTTCGGTTTCCGGCATGAGGGCCCACCCGTTATCTTCCAGTGTCATGCCCTCCGCATAATTCACCTGTGTGAGTTCGTTTCCCGCAGTGTCCGTCACTTTGATGGAGCCCTTCTGAATCTCGAGATTCGTGCTTGTGTCGGTCACAACGAGATATCCCTTCTCCGAATCCAATTTGACGCTGCCTGGGTTGACGCTCAGGGTGAACTGCAGCAGGTTGCTGTCGCCCACCTGAACGGCCGTCTTGCTCAGGTGCTGGGGAAGATAGTCCACATTTACGTCGTCGTTCCAGTGGGGCTGTGGATGCAAGTTGTCTCTGATATCGGCATAGTTATGGATCGTGACGGGATTCGTGTCCGTAGCGTGGGCGCGGATCCACTGATCGGTGGCCTTCAGCTTATAGGTGAAGGTCAGTGACGCCAGATTACTGTTGAACCAGTCGAACAAGTTATGGATTTCTAAGCCCGCGTCATAGAAAAACATCAGCGGTGCGCGGATCACTTGTTTACCTCCATCCTGCGTGACCGGTTGAAGCCCAAGCTGATTATCCTTATCGTATGGATAAGAAGATTCATTACCCCAGACGTCAGAAGCGGTCGCAGTCAGACTGCCTTCTACATATTCCCAACCGTCCTCCGGCAATTCATCGTAAAACACCGCCTGCATACTGTCGTTATATGCCGCTGGCATATTCCCCCAATGGTATTTACTACCATCGCCATTTAGGGCCATCCAGTCGTCCTTCGCCTCCTGGAAATACTGGTTGACCGTGGTATCCGTGGTGTTCATGGTGACGGTCCAGGTGATGGTGTTGTCGCTCTTGTCGGGTACGCCGGTCTTGTTCATGCGGTCGGCGTTGTTGAAGAACACCGAGTAGCTGGGGTTATACCCGTCAAAGCGCATTTGGACGACATTCCGGATGCCCGCCAGCAGCACCTCGCTGGCTTCTTTTTTTATCTCCGTTTTGTAATCGCTCGTATCCACGAGGGTGAGCGACCCCAACTCATCGGACATGTCCAGATCGTACTCGGTGATGATCAGGCGGTCTTTCGGGTAGTTCCAGTTGCCCCATGGACCCTGTTTTCCATATTCCCACTCTCCGAAGACAATTTCGAGATTATTATTGAGCCACAGGCAGATATAATTCTCCACACTCTTAGAGTCATAGCCCTCCGGGGCGTTGAAGTTGAAGTCGTAGCCGAAGTGATTATAGCCTGTCAGTTTATGTGCCTGCTCTTTCAGCTTTTCCAGGTCGCCGATCTTGGTAAGATCGTCCGTATTGTCATCCCAGTCCTGGAACTGGTTCTCCACGTCCACGGCGCTGACCGTCAGATTGCTTACCCGGCCGTTCTCCTTAAACTCCAGGAGATTGTACCTTTCCCCGCCAAATTCCACGGCCATGTCGTCATGGATATAGAAGGGCGTCCATGTGCCCGCCGGTACTTTCGTATAGAGAGTATAGTGCAGCTTGTGGTCGGCCTCAGAAAATTCCTGCGTCTTGAAAATGATGCCGTCTCCCGGAGGCGTCACGATGATCTCCACGTTGCTGCCCCGGTGTTCGTCGATGTCGATCTCCGGCGTCACTTGACCTGGATCCCCCGCGGGAGCCGGTACCTTGCCTTTGCCCGTGACATGGACGTCGTTTGCCACGTTGCCCCAGAACACATCGGTGGTACCCTTCACATACTCCACCTCATACGGGTAGATAACCTCCAGCACGTCGCCCTCATTCAGGGTAGAATATATGCTGTCTTCCTTGAGTTTGACCTGGAAGGTCTTTTTCCCGGGATGCTCTGCATCGGGCACCTCGACCAGTTCGTAGTCTGTGTCCTTTGTGAGTACGACCTCTGTAACCGTCCCGTCGACCCCGCGCTGTTTGAGCGTCACTTTGATGTCATCGGGGTTTACCTCTTCCACTTTCAGCGCCGAGGTATTGGGCGGGGTGAACTCGTCAAGGATGGACAGATTACTGATGGAACCGCGTTTTACTGTGGTGGTTACGGTGTATTCCAGATTGCCGCCCTGCTTATCCTCATTTTCCACATATTTGCCCTTCTTATCCACTTCCACCCGGGCCTGGTCGACGACCTCAAAATTAAAGTCTTCCCCGGCGTCGTTAAATTTGATGTGTCCACCATCGGTGCCATCGCCAGCCTCGACGGTGGCGTCCATCTCAAAATTGAGCGCAGCGTCGAAAGCTTTTTCCAAGACCTGCTTTCCTTCCCCATCCAGTTTGACGACGAGCTTGCCGTCCTCGGTCACGGAGTATGTGCCGATCGTGACGTCTTTCCCGTCGACTTTGACGATCAGCGGAACATCCGCTTTTGGGTCTACCTTAAAGTTTTCGGGGAGCTGGAACGTCATGGTACCGTCGTCATTCCAGGCAAATTGTTTAGAACTCAGGGCGCCGCCTTCCGCAAACGTCAGGGTAATCTTATACTTTTCGCCCACATACAATATGCCGTCTTTAATGTTTTCGCCCTTTTCGTTCTCGATGGTCACTCCGCTCAGCAGTCTGCCCATGTCGTTCGGAGCCTTCTGCGTCCCCGTCTCTTCTCCGTTTTCACTTCCCCCGCTTCCATCGGAATTTGGTGACGGCTCCCCGTCCGACAGGATAGCAATCGTCGTCCCTCCTTCCAGCCCGGACGTCCAGTCATTTCCTTTCTCTGTTTCTGTCCCGTTCTCCTTCCCGGAGGTACTGGGAAAGGTAACGAACTCTCCGTTGTCTTCTATACCAGGCGCTTCAAGAGTCCCCCACGCATATGTCCGTGTCCCCATTCCTCCTGCCGCAAGAACCGCGCCGAGTGCCAGCACCAGCGCAAGGCCCGGGATTCCCCGCAAAGAACCTTTTCTCTTTCCCCTTTCCGGCATACGCCCTGCGGCATCCTTCTGTCTTATGAATTTCATCATGCCACCTCCCTTAAACCTTTTCCAGGATCTTTCCGGTTTCTCTCAGGTCTTCCTTTTCTGCAGCCTGCCCGGTATAATTTTTTCTCCTGTCCCCGTCGGCTGGCCGCTTCCGGCTTCCGGCTTTCTTGTCTCTTATTCCGTGTCACGAATCAAATGTTCTCTCTGGTTCCTTTTTCATGCAGACGGCCTGCCGCCGGCAGCCCCCCTGCATACTAAGACATTTAATAACGCCGCTGGGAACCGGGTGTCCTTCGGGACTGGCCTGCCCCTGGCGGCGTCCATTTCTTCTGTTCTTACATTTACAGGAACACAAAACAATTTTCATTTTGGCCGTCTCCTGCGCCGAATCTGCGCCGCCTGGGCGGCATTTCCCGCTTCCGATCCGCGCGCGTCTCCACTCTGTTCCGGCGGCGCTGGACGAATGTCCGCCGGACATTCAGCGCCCCGGAGGGTTTGCAGCAGGCGGCAGATGTTTTTGCCGTTTGCTGTATTTGCTGTAGTTTGTTTCCACGTTCCGTATCAGATGCCGACTTTCTCCGGCTCAGACATTCCAGATATCCCAGCTCCCGCTGGATCACATCCTTCCGGCTCTTCTCTGTTTCTGCATGGGATGTATCTGGATTCCACTTCCTCAGCTTCCTCCAGATTACATCCGTCCTGTTTTCCTCCTCCGGTTCTGCTTCAGCTTCCAGTCTTTTCACATCAGATGCTGACTTTCTCCGGCTCAGCCGTCTCAGATATCCAGCTTCCAACGGATCGGATCATATCTCGCCAGGTCTTCTCCTTTTCCTCACGGATGAATTCGGTTTTCACTTCCTCAGCTCCCGCCGGCTCACATCCTCCCGGCTCTTCTCTGTTCCTGCATGGGATGTATCCGGTTTCTGCTTCTGCTGCTTCCGCCGAATTACATCCCTTTCTCTGTCATGGTTCCGGCCTACCGTGTCTTCCTCCGTCTTCTTATAAAGAACACCAGCAGTCCCAGCAGCACCACGGCCGATCCCGCGAAGATTCCTACATACAGGCCGACCGGCGTCTCGTCTCCGGTCTTTACGCTGTTCTGTGTCGGCGGCGTATCAGGATTATCCGGGCTGTTCGGGTTCTCCGGATTGTCCGGGTTCTCCGGAATCACCGGCTCTCCTGGCGGCTCCGTCCGCGCGTTCGTGATTACCACGGTGTCCTCACTGTGGTCTCCGCTCAGCGTTACAACCGTTTTGTCTGCTGACATTGTGTACGCGAAGCTTGCGCTTCCCGCCACCGGCACACCGTCCGCGTCTGTCTCGGTCACGTAGTAGGTCTTGCTGTCTTCCGGCTTCTGTCCGATGGATACCGGCACGGTCACGCTCATCTCGCTCTTCCCGTCCATTGCCAGCTCAATCACATCGCCGTACAGAGTTTTGTATTCCGGATCTTCGAAGATGCCTGCATAGAAGGTCTCGCTCGTTCCTGCCAGCGCCCCGTTCCGGAATACGCGCTTCGTGATCGTCAGCTCGCCTTCCAGATAGTACTCCGGCGGTGTGTCGCGGAACACGTTCTCAAATGTGACTGCCTTATCCGGCGCCTTCACTGTCAGCTTCTTCCTGTTTCCATCCGGGAAGATGGCTGAGAATTCACCTTCTTCTCCGATGCTTCCGCTGTCAATCGGGATTCCCTTCTCGTCTGTCTCGCTCACGTAGTATTCGGTTCCGAGCGGCAGGCCTTCGAAGGTCACTGTCTGGCTGGATGCGTTCACAAACCGCATCGGCGTTACATCCGATACCCGTCTCGTCCGCGCTTCGTCTGCGAACAGCGCCACATAGAATGTCCCGTCCACAGCCTTCACGTTCTCTCCCGAAACGGTTTTCAGGTTCTTCGTCACGGAGAGGGAACCTTCCTCCTGCTCCGTCGTCTTCTCGTTCGTGATCTCGACGGTCTCTTCGTCGTGCTCGCCGGAGAGTGTCACTTCCGTCTTATCCACGGATACCGTGTACTCGAATCCCGCGCTTCCCGCCACCGGCACGCCGTCCGCGTCTGTCTCGGTCACGTAGTAGGTCTTCGTGTCTCCCACGTTCTTGCCCAGCGTTACCGGTACCTCCACGGAGAGCTCGCTGCTTCCGTCCATCTTCAGCTCGATTACGTCGCCGTATCTCGTCGTGTATTCCGGATCCTCGAAGATTCCCGCGTAGAAGGTCTCGCCCGAATTCACCGGTTTCCCGTTCCTCAGAACGCGTTTCGTAATCGTCAGAGTTCCTTCATAATTGTATTCCCGCGGCAGTTCTGAGAACACGTTCTCGAATTCCACCGCCCCTTCCGGGACTTCCGCGGTCAGCTCCGCCTGGTTCCCGTCCGCAAACAGCGCCGCGTAGATTCCTCCGTCCCCGAAGGTTCCGTCGTCCAGCGGGGTTCCAAACTGGTCTGTCTCGCTTACGTAGTAGATTGTGTCAACCGGCAGGTTTGTGAACGTCACCGTCTGGCTGGAAGCTCCTGAGAACTCCACCGGGATCACATTCGATATCCGCTCGGTCCTCGCTTCGTCCGCGAACAGCGCCACGTAGAATGTTCCGTTAATGCCTGTCAGTTCATCTCCCGCGAGTGTTGTCAGGTACTTCGTCACGGACAGTTCGCCTTCCGCCGGCTCCGTCCGTTTCTTATCTTCCATCGTCACGG
>CANQAR010000154.1 GCA_947588845.1 uncultured Lachnospiraceae bacterium | reverse complement strand
ACTTGCCCGGTATGTAAAGGCAAAATAACCCGCAAAACATGAGGTGACGCTATGTTTGGAATCATACAGGCCAATTTATCCGATCTTACCGAAGAAGAAAAAGAACGGTATCGTGCATTTTATTGCGGATTGTGCCATGCGCTGGGTGAACGGTATGGATTTCGGTCGCGATTGGGACTGACCTACGATCTGACATTTCTGGCTATGTTTCTATCATCCCTGTATGAACCGGAGGAAACCAGAAAAACAGCGCGATGTGTTGTGCATCCATGCAAAAAACATGATTATCTGTCCGGTAAATATATAGACTATGCCGCCGATATGACAATAGCCTTGACATACTTCAAATGTCTTGACGACTGGAACGATGATCGAAATATCTCCCGCAAGTGCTATGCTTCCTTGCTTAAGAAATCTTACGAGGAAGTCAGAACAGCAAGGACGGATCAGTGTTCGATCATCGAAAGGGAGCTAAATGAGATTTCTGAAATTGAGGAATCCAACCTTGCCTCTCCAGATGCGGCGGCCAACAGCTTCGGCAAACTGATGGCTGCGATTGTTGTGGCCGAGCCGGATCATTGGATGCCGTATTTACAGAAGTTTGGTTATCATATCGGAAAGTATATTTACCTTGCTGATGCCGCGATTGATTTAAGGCACGACCGGAAGAAAGGAAGTTATAATCCTTTTTCTTCTGTCACTTTGAATCAGGAAGAAATCCGATCCATGCTGAAGACCATTCTCGGAGAAGCTGCCGACGCCTTTGAATCACTGCCGCTTGTTCAAGATGTCCACATTTTAAGAAATATTCTGTATTCCGGCGTTTGGATCAAATACAACCGGCAAATGCAGGCGGAAAGGAAAAAGTGAGCCATGGTCAATGACCCTTATCAAATCTTAGGCGTTCCAAAAGGAGCAACAAAAGAAGAAATTAAAAAAGCATATCGCCAAAAGGCAAAGCAATATCATCCTGACTTGCATCCTGATGATCCGATTGCGAGCCAAAAGATGAATGAAGTGAATGAAGCTTACGATATGTTGATGAATCCGCAGAAGTATGAAGCAAGGCGGGCGCAGCAGCGCCAAGCTTACGGACAGAGCGGGCAATATGGAGGATATACGGGAAATCAAAGCAACGGCTATGGCGGAACCGGATATGAAAGGCAGGGTAATTCTGGTGGTTATCGAGGACCGGGCGGCTGGTCGAGTGATTTCGGCGGCTTTGACTTTGGAGATATTTTTGGATTTGGATTTGAGCGAAGCGGCAATGACGATACTGCTTCTATGAATCCGCAGCCAGAGCCGGGTGACAATATGGAAATCAGACAGGCTATTACTGAAATCAATAGCCATCGCTATCAAGAGGCAATCCAGATTTTGACCAATATACCGAGCGCAGGACGAAACGCAAGATGGTATTATTTGAGTTCGCTTTCCAATCACGGTCTTGGCAATACCGTTCAGGCAATCGATCACATGCAAAAGGCATCACAGATGGAACCGAATAACCGCACCTATCATCTACTTTTACAGAAATTTCGCCGTTCCGAGCAAACTTATGAACAAAACGCAAGAGGCTTCAATATGGAAGCTGCTAATATACAAAAAATATGCTTCGGCTTTTTGGCCATGCAATTTTTTTGCAGTCCATTTGGCTGCCTGAGATGTATATAGGAAAGGATGGAATCATTATGGGAAAAACAATCGGCATTGATCTTGGAACAACGAATAGCTGCGTCGCTTTTGTAGAGGGCGGCAAACCCGTTATCATTCCAAGCGAACAAGGCGGAAGAACCACTCCCAGCATTGTTGCTTTTACCGCATCCGGTGAACGGCTGGTGGGTGAAACGGCAAGGCGGCAGGCGGTTACCAATGCGTCCCGAACCGTTTCGTCTGTGAAACGTCGCATGGGGACAGATTGGGATATCAATATCGACGGCAAAAGATTTACACCGCAGGAGATCAGCGCAATGATTCTGCGAAAACTTCGTAAGGATGCGGAAGACTTTCTCGGCGAGGAAGTGACGGACGCGGTCATCACAGTACCCGCCTATTTTAACGATATTCAGCGGCAGGCCACAAAAGATGCCGGGCGAATTGCAGGTTTGAATGTAAAGCGGATCATCAACGAGCCAACCAGCGCCGCACTTGCTTATGGACTGGATAACGGGGCACAGCAAAAGGTCATGGTATATGACCTTGGCGGCGGCACTTTTGATGTTTCCATCATTGAGATCGGGGACGGCGTGATAGAAGTTCTGGCAACAAATGGTGACAACCATTTGGGCGGCGACGACTTTGATGCGCGTATCACGGAGCATTTGATTTCGGAAATTCAGAGGCAGTGTCATGCAGATATAAAGAAGGATTATGCCGCACTGCAGCGTGTGAGGGAAGCGGCGGAGCAGGCAAAAAAGGAGCTGTCTGGTGCAGAGAACGCCATGATAAACCTGCCGTATCTGGCCAGGGGGAGGGACGGCATGATCCACTTTGAGACTACCCTCACCCGCACGAAATTCAACGAGCTGACCCGCGACCTTGTGGACCGGACAGCAATTCCGGTACAGAACGCCCTGAATGATGCCGGTATTGCGCCATCCGAACTTGGTAAGGTCATTCTCGTCGGAGGCTCAACCCGTATTCCCGCTGTCCAGGAAAAGGTGCGTCAGTTGACCGGTATTCTGCTGTCAAAGAATATCAATCCGGATGAGTGTGTTGCCCAGGGGGCTGCCATTCAGGGAGATGCGCTTTCAGGCGGTTCGCTGCAGGTCTCAGGTTCGGAAAGCGGTATCCTCCTCTTGGACGTTACTCCTCTCAGCCTTTCTATTGAAACGGTAGGCGGTGTCGCAACACGTCTTGTGGAGAGAAATTCCACTTTGCCCATTCACTATTCACAGATTTTTTCAACCGCGGCACCATTTCAAAGCAGTGTGGAAATTCATGTTCTGCAAGGAGAACGGCCAATGGCACGCGATAATAAGACCATCGGCAAATTCAAACTGAACGGGATCAAGAAAGCCCCTGCCGGAGTGCCGCAGATTGAAGTCACTTTCGATATTGATGTCAACGGGATTTTGAAAGTGTCCGCAAGAGATCTGGATACGGGGAAAGCACAGTCTATTACCATTTCAAACAATGATAAAATGTCCGATGCAGAGATCGAACAGGCGATTCGCGATGCAGAGCAGTATGCGGCACAGGATGGTATTCGCCGTAACTCTTTAGAAATGGTTAATCATGCCCGGAAGGTATTATCGGAAGCTGAACAGGCATTGCACAAGGTTGGGAAGCAGCTTGCAAAAGAAGAAAAAAAGCAGATTAAAGGAGACTGTTCTGCATTACGAAAGCTGCTTGGCAGGTATAAGCCGGAAACCGTAACGGAAAGCGATATGGCTGCAATCAAAGCAGCATCTGACCGGCTGGAGCAGTCCAGCGCCAATGCCTGCCGCCTTGCAGGTTGATACAGTCAACTTGCGGATTTGTGCAATATACTTATAAAATCAGTTTTATTTTTGTTTCCGCTGGGAAGCGGTCAGACGGATTCTTCTTTTGCAGGATCCGTCTTTGTTTTGTTTCAGTTTAGATTTCTCCGCTATCATGATTTGCGTGAATCGGCAGAGCCGGTATCAACTTAACGTTTTTTGGGAAAGGAAGGTCTGTAATGTCTGAATGGAATCAAGAGGATGAAAATATAAAAACACGAATGCTCTCTATTGTGGACGATCGGGCAATCGACTGGATGCAGAGGAAATCTGTACCATTTATCCGCCTGATGTCCTATTACAAATGTGCCATGATGGAGATTGAAACAAAATTCAATGTGTTGAATGAAGAATATTCTTTGGAGTTCGACCGTAATCCGATCAGCAGTATCAAAACCCGGCTGAAAAATCCCCGCAGCATAAAAGAAAAATTGGAGCGGAGAGGCTTTCCGCCTACACTTTCCTCAATAGAAGAAACTCTAAACGATATTGCCGGGGTTCGGGTGATCTGTTCATTTCCGGAGGATGTCTACGCGCTGTCAGAGGCATTGCTCGTACAAGATGATATTACCCTGATTGAAGAGAAGGATTACATAAAAAATCCGAAACCCAATGGGTATAGAAGTCTGCATCTGATTGTCGCAATTCCGATCTTTTTGTCACATGAAAAGCGGATGATGAAAGTAGAGATTCAGTTGCGCACGATAGCAATGGATTTCTGGGCCAGCCTTGAACACCAGCTTCATTATAAAAAGGATTTTGAATTCACTTCGGAAATGGCTGAAGAACTTTATCAGTGCGCAAACCTCAGTGCGGAACTTGACCGGAGAATGAATGGACTCTTAAAAAAGACCCAGGAGACAGGAGGAATAAAATGAATTCCATGCCGGTAGACCCGATCAATATTCTTGTTACTTTGGATGAAAACTACATCCCCTATTTGAATGTGATGCTTTTCTCGCTGATCCACAGCAATCCGGACTGTACGCTGAACATCTATCTGCTTCATTCATCTATTCCCGACAGCGCACTGCTGCCGACCGAAAAACTCCTGTCCGGTCACGGCCGGCTGTTTCCCATTCAAGTGCGCGACCTTGATTTGGAGCAGGCACCGACCACGGCGCGTTATCCAAAAGAGATTTACTACCGTATTTTTGCCGCCCGTTACCTGCCGGATGCACTGGATCGAATCATGTATCTCGACCCGGATTTAATTGTAAACGGTTCCATTCTTCCACTTTACCGCACGCCGATGGATGGATATTATTTTGCCGCCGCCACGCATATTCGCTCCTTTCTTCAGAAGGTGAATTCCATGAGATTGGACATGGAAGAGGACAGCCCCTACATCAATTCCGGCGTGATGCTGATGAATCTGGAGCTTTTGCGGAAAGAGCAGAATTTAGAGGACGTCTTCTGTTTTATAGAAAAACATAAGAGCCTGCTGGTGCTGCCGGATCAGGATATCATAAGCGGACTTTACGGCAGCAAAATCCTTACCCTCGACGCTTTTCGCTACAACATGACCGAACGGCTCTATCAGCTGCACGCCCCATTTGAAAAGGACATGACGCTTGACTGGGTGCGCAAAAATGCGGTGATTATTCACTACTGCGGACGCAACAAACCCTGGAAAGAAAATTATAAGGGTGTTTTGGATGTGTTTTATAAAGAGACTGCTGCAAAAATGGAATCGCTTGAAGCGGAATAAATCCCGCATAAATAAAAGCAAGAAGACTGTTTCGTTTCAGTTTAGATTTTACTGCTATCATTGTCCTGAAATTGAACAAATCCAAACCGGAAGGAGAATCTTTATGAAAGAAGTAAAACATCCTAAGAAACCATTATTGTATTATTACGGCATTGTCATGCTTATACTTGTTCTTTTTAACCTGATCGCCATGCCATGGATCGCGCAGCGTCAGATTCAGGAGGTTGATTACGGCACATTTATGACCATGACAGAAGAAAAGAATATCGGCCGGGTTGAAATTCAGAGCAGCCAGATCCTGTTTACAGATAAAAACGAAACTGCCGTCTACAAGACAGGCCTGATTGCTGATCTGGATCTCGTCAACCGTCTGCACGAGGCCGGGGCGCAGTTTTCGGGTGAGATCGTCGAGCAGGCCTCGCCGCTGCTCAGCTTCCTTTTGTCCTGGATTCTCCCGATTGTGATCTTCTTTATCATCGGGCAATTCCTTTCCAGGAAAATGATGAATAAGGCCGGCGGGCCGAACTCCCTCATGTTCAATATCGGGAAAAGCAATGCCAGGGTCTATGTGAAATCCTCGGACGGCATCAAATTCTCCGATGTGGAAGGCGTAGATGAAGCCGAGGAAAGCCTGCGGGAGATCGTGGACTATCTGCATAACCCGGAAAAATACAAGGAGATCGGCGCGTCCATGCCAAAGGGAATCCTGCTGGTCGGCCCTCCCGGCACCGGCAAAACAATGCTCGCAAAGGCGGTCGCAGGCGAGGCCAACGTCCCGTTTTTCTCCATGTCCGGTTCCGAGTTTGTGGAAATGTTTGTCGGCATGGGCGCTTCCAAAGTCCGGGATCTGTTCAAACAGGCCAAGGAAAAAGCCCCCTGTATCGTCTTTATTGATGAGATCGACGCCATCGGACTAAAGCGAAACAGCGGAAACATGGGCGGCAACGATGAACGGGAGCAGACGCTGAACCAGCTGCTCACGGAAATGGATGGATTCGAGGATAACAGCGGCGTTATGATTCTGGCGGCGACCAACCGCCCCGAAGCGCTTGATCCCGCCCTGACACGCCCTGGCCGCTTTGACCGCCGTGTTCCTGTGGAACTCCCAGACCTGAAAGGACGGGAAGCAATCCTGAAGGTTCATGCAAAAAAAGTAAAAATCGCTTCCGATGTTGATTTCCTGAAAGTGGCGCGTATGGCCTCCGGCGCTTCCGGCGCGGAGCTTGCCAATATCATAAACGAAGCCGCCCTGCGCGCCGTCCGGGCAGGCAGAAAGGCAGCAACCCAAAGCGATCTTGAAGAAAGCATTGAGGTTGTGATCGCCGGCTATCAGAAGAAGAACGCGATCCTGACCGACAAGGAAAAACTGGTCGTCGCCTATCATGAGATCGGTCATGCGCTGGTAGCCGCCAGACAGACAAATTCCGCACCGGTGCAGAAAATTACGATCATTCCCCGTACTTCGGGCGCTCTGGGCTATACCATGCAGGTGGATGAGGGCAACCATTACCTGATGAGCAGGGAAGAAATCGAAAACAAGATCGCCACGCTTACCGGCGGCCGGGCAGCGGAGGAGCTTGTCTTCAGCAGTCCGACCACGGGCGCTTCCAACGATATCGAGCAGGCCACCAAGCTGGCCCGCGCCATGATCACACGGTTCGGTATGAGCAAGGACTTTGATATGGTGGCGATGGAAAACGTGACCGGGCAATATCTCGGTGGAGATACAACACTCGCCTGTGCCGCCGAAACGCAGGCTCAGATCGACCGCCAGGTCGTAGAGCTGGTGAAAAAGCAGCATGAGAAAGCGGCAGGGATCCTGATGGAAAACCGCGGGAAGCTGGATGAACTGGCAAAATATCTGTATGAGCATGAGACGATCACAGGAGAAGAGTTTATGAAAATCCTGAATGGCTGAACTTTTTTCAGTCCAGGATTTTGTGAAAAGGTTCATGGCCTGCCGAATACAACGAAATCGTGCTGGTGCTGGACGAAAACAATGAACTGAACGATATACCTCTTTACGCTTTGAGGCTTTTGCCAAAGGAAGATGTTGATGCCATTTGTTGTTGGTGTTGTGACCTTTGCATTGGTCAGAATATCAGCAGCGACTGACCGGCAGTAACGGAGAACGGAAAATGATGAAATGAACAAAATCAGAGAAAAAATAAAAAGCTTTTTTCGGGGACGATATGGAATTGATGAACTGGGAAAGGCGATTGTTACTGTAAGTACAGTCATATATTTATCAGGTGCAGTTTTCAAAAGTTCTTTTCTGTTATGTTTTGCAATGGCAGGGCTGTTTTACGGACTCTGCCGGGCTATGTCAAGGCAGATTTGGGAGAGGGAAAGAGAAAACTGTATATATGACCGCTATAAGAAACTTTGGAAACTTCAATACAAAGAAAGAAAAACATCGCGCATTTTTATGTGTAAAAAATGTGGCAGACTGATACGGGTGCCAAAAGGGAAAGGGCGAATACAGGTAATATGTACAGCATGCGGAAACAAGAGCATTCACAGGACATGAATTCATGGCCGAGTCGCCCCCACCCGTAAAACGGGTGGGGGCGACTCTCAAAAATTTATCAATATGTCAAATCATCTGACAACACAAAACGTCCGCCGCCTGGGGACATCTTATCCAATGAAACTTAACCGGAGTTAAATTGCCGAAAATTACGTTTTTTTCGTAAGAAAAGGAATGACACTACCGATCACAACTCCTGCAGCGACAGCAAAAATACCGACAAACCAATAATATCGGGACAGACTGTTTGTCGTCCCATATATGTCAAGAATGCCTCGGACAATGCTTCCTACAGTAAGTGTAGCGATCCCGGAATGATATAAATTCCCTGCAAGCGCCGAAGAAGATTTTTTGCTTAAATGAAAAGCGGAAAGAATTCCATAGGGCAGTGCTCCCCCAACCAATGGAAAGCCAAACGCATAGATCATGTAAAAGGAATAAACTTCATGGCTGAACAATTCATATACCGCTCCGAACAAAGCGCAAAAAACAGAGAGTATCAAATAGACAAGGGCAGTCTTTGCAGCTTGTGAACTTTTTCTTTCAGTACCCGATATATACAATATCGCTCACGCTCCTTTCTTTAATACTTCTCCCGTTTGTTGTGGGTTTGTTGACGATTTTACCATTAAAATACATGGTGGACGAGCCGCCGCCGTCAAGATTATAGGCAATCTGAGTGCCGAGACTTTGCATGAATTCGGCGAGTTCATAGAGCGACAGTCCTTCGCTTTCCTCGGTCCTGCCATCAGAAACGACAAAGACATAATGGAGCGCGTCAATGATTCCTATGGCTGTGCGGGGATTACTTGTCCTGGCCTTACCCACTTCGTCATTTTCTGTAACGACAATTTGACCTTCTTTTACCAATGCCGGGCCAAACGAGAGAATCTGAACCGCGCCGTTTGACAGAAGCGTGTCCGCAGAAACGCTTTGTTCCTCAAATATTCCAAAAGATCCGTCATTGTATATAGCAAGATCCTCCTGATTCTTCGATGCGGAATCCCGGTATAGAATCCCATTTCGCAGCACATATCCTTTTTCCTGTGCGCCATAGTAATCGCCGTTTATGGCAAGGATCGCATGGTTTTCTGCGGCGATCTCAGATGTCTTCGCTGTAACATTTCTTCCATAAGAAGCATTGGCAAAGGCGGTTTTCAGATATTCCGCGGAGGAAAGCTGTACATCCGCCATATAAACCGTCGTATGGTTTGTTACATATTCGGTGATGGAAATGGAAATGTCATCATCCGTATAGCTGTCTGCAGCAGCGTTCGACTGGGAATCCTGTTGTTCAGATACAGATTCATGAGAACCTGTGCCGTTATCATCTTGTTCAGTCACATTTGTGTCTTCAATTCCATGTGGGACTGTCTGGTAAATTTTGGTGATAACAAATGTATCGAGCAATATATATCCCGTGAATGCTGTCAGCAAAATCCCGTAGAAGATTCCCCAAATATATTTTTTCAATATGTCGTCACCTCCAATTTTTCTTTCTGAACTATAATTGAGCAAATACTGAAAATTGCACAAAACTACCCTACCAGTGCCAGAATGTCCTCCAGGGACTTCCCTC
>CANQAR010000153.1 GCA_947588845.1 uncultured Lachnospiraceae bacterium | reverse complement strand
CTTGACTGCACCCTTCCCACTGCCGGGCGGGTCAGGGACTTTCACCCATTAGAACGTGCGCCCGCCGGGCGCACTGACATTCAAAAAGCCGTCCGAAATTCGGGCGGCTTTTTTGAAAGTCCTGATTGTCAGATTTATCAGATAATTGATTGTATCATTCGTTCTTTTTTGTATTATATCAGACTAATCTATGACACGCAACATTAAAATGAAAAATAATAAGAAAATCCGTCCTCTGAAAAACCAAACTTAGCTTTTCATCGTCTGAAATTCATCTTGAAGCAATCCATACAAATACAAGTCTACCCAATTCCCCTCATTGTTTTGCGTCTGACTTCTCTGTACTCCCTCGCGCTTCATGCCTAACTTTTCCATTAATCCAACCGACTTTACACCATCAATAGCTTCTGCAACTACTTTATGCAATTTCATGTCAGAAAAGCCGTATTTCATCACTGCAAAGCAGGACTCATACGTATAACCCTGACGCCAATATTTTTTATTAAATATCCAGCCAATTTCATAAACATTATCTTCCCACGGCTTAAATAGAATATAACCACTTACTTTGTTGGTCCGCTTCAGAACTGCCGCGAGTGCGCCGTTTTTTCCAATGCAAGTGAGCCGCCTTTCATTAATGCCTGTATTACATTCCGTCTTTTGAAAACCTGAAGCTCTCCTCTTGACAAACTAACGGCGTTAGCATACAATATACTAACGCTGTTAGTTTTTTAAAGGAGGGAATTATGGCTCGACAAGGCTTAACCCATGCAGACATTATAGGGACCGCCATAGAGATGATCGAATCGGAGGGACTGCACAGCTTTTCCCTGCGGGAACTGGCCGGCAGGCTCCATATAAAAGCGGCATCGCTATACAATCACATCAGAAGTTCGGACGAACTCCACACTGAGATTGGCTATTATGCTATTTCGGAACTTAAGAAGGCACAACTGGCCGCCATTGCCGGAAAGGAACGGTCAGAGGCCATCGAATCACTGGCCGACGCCTATTACCGTTTTGGCAAAGAGCGTCCGGAAATCTATAAAGTCATTCTGTCTCTGCCTATGGTGAAAAACGACGCGATCCACAGTGCCGGCTTTGACATCGTGGAACCCATCATGACAGCGATGGCCGGTTATCATTTGACCAGAGAGCAGATGATGCATCTGCAGAGGGTCTTTCGCAGCATCATGCACGGCTTTATCTCTCAGGAGGAGGCCGGCTGCTTCCGGCAATTCCCGGTTGACGTCGTGGACAGCTATCGGATGGCAGTTCGAGGATTTATTTTGCTGCTTGAAAATTCGGAGAAGGAGGCGCAGGCATGAAAGCAGATAAGACAGAACTTTTCGAAAAAACCCCGGTTATCCGGGCGGTTCTGGCTCTGGTGGTTCCCACGGTGATCAGTCAGATGATCACCGTCATCTATAATATGGCAGATACATTTTTCGTCGGACAGGTTGGAGACCCCAACCAGGTGGCTGCCGCGTCTCTTTGTCTGCCGCTGTTTCTGGTGACCACGGGACTTGCCAACCTCTTCGGCATCGGAGGCGCCAGTCTCATCTCACGAAGCTTAGGGCTGGGTGACACGGACAAGGCGCGGAAAACCTCAGCCTTCTGCATCTGGACATCTGCCGCAGTGGCATTTCTATACGGAGTCGGGATATTTGCCCTCTACAGCACGATTCTCCCCCTGGTTGGAGCAGATGAATACACCTATGATTTCTGCAGCAGCTACCTCTTTTGGACGCTGACCGTGGGGGCAATACCAACTGTACTAAACGCCGCCCTGGCACATCTCGTTCGGGCGGAGGGATATTCCGGTCAGGCGAGCTTCGGCGTGGCGCTTGGCGGCGGTCTTAACATACTTTTGGATCCCGTGTTTATTTTCGGTTTTCATCTTGAAATCACGGGCGCAGCTGTAGCAACCATGCTCTCCAATTTAATCGCGATGCTGTACTTTATGGTCCTGATCCTGGTAAAACGCGGCAGGTTCCATCTTACCCTGAATCCGAGATACTATTCTGTCTCGGACGGCATACCCAAAGAAGTGCTGTTGGTGGGCCTCCCCAGCTCTATCATGAACGTAATGGGAATCTTCTCCAATATCACCCTCAATAAACTGCTGGTCAATTATTCCAACGCGGCGGTAGCGGGAATCGGCATTGCCAAGAAGATCGATATGCTGTCCTTTGCGATTGCCAACGGTCTGAGCCAGGGTGTTATTCCGCTGATTGGCTATAATTTCTCCGCAAAAAACACCCGGCGTATGCGGGACGCCATCAAGGTAACGCTGATTCTGAGCCTTGCCGTTACAACGGTCGGGGCAGTCCTTTTGTTCACCTGCGCGAATCCGCTGGTACGGGCTTTCATTAACGACGCGCAGACTGTGCACTACGGCAGCATGTTCCAGAGAATCATCTGCATCACTGGACCGTTCACGGCAATTACAACGGTCATTATTTCCATCTTTCAGTCTGTGGGACAGAAAGGAAAGCCGTTGGTGTTGTCCATGCTGAGAAAAGGCGGACTGGATGTGCCGTTTATGTTCCTTCTGGATTCTCTTGCCGGCGTTGACGCTATCGCGTGGGCAACTCCTATCGCGGACTGCGGAGCTATGCTGGCAGGTATTCTCCTGTTTGTGCCGTTATGGAGAAAAATGGGAAAAGAATAGCAAAATACTCCTCACCTCCGATGCAGAAGTGAGGAGTTCCTTTTTTGCCCTTAATGCCACTTTCAACCGTAATATACGGACGAATGCCAATCGTGTCAGATGGACTGAATAAGGCCGGTTCCGACAGCTCTGTTTTTTCATTCTTTCGTGCTATCCAAACTCAAGTACATTCATCTGATCCCACCGTTTCAGCATTGTCAAGGCGCCGGGAGCAATATTCTTCCACCAGCTTTATAAACTCTTCAGCCACGGCAACCTGCTTTTCCGTCTCCTCTCTGCTGGCAATATAAAAATCATCGTAATCACTCGCATGTCGGATTGCCTCTGCCCCCGTGATTCGCCGCCCCATTTCCTTTGGAAAAACTTCTGTCCTCACATAATCCTTATTAAAATTCGCAATCGCATCTTTGTGCCTTTTGTAAGCTCTGCCATCCAATGCATGAACAGCACTCACAGAATGGAAAATCGCATAATATGCCCTGTTATTGGCCGACTTATAGACTTTCGCGGCAAGCAGAAGCTTTGCGGCATCAAGATCTTCCTTCGCTGTTTCAATTCTATACAAAACCAAATCCCTGCGAGTACCATCGTATTTATGCTGCGTCATATAAGTTAACCCCTTCCTTATTAACGTTTGCATAGAAAGGATAGTTTTCCACCCATTTTTGAAAATGCTTCTCGTTCTTTACAGCTGGCTTTATGTCCAGGTCATATTCCATATTATAATCGAAAGTAATATCTATCAACCGATCAAAAAAAGCCTTCGCCTCAATATCTGTAATATCCAGCAGAATCATAATGTCCACATCCGAATCTGCTCTGAAATCTCCTCTGGCGTAAGAACCATACAAAATTACCCGTTTCAGATGTGTGCCATATAGTTTCACGACTTCTTTCACATATTGCCCCAATATATTTTGCATGATCTGCGGCATATTCTCACCTCTCTCCAAAAAATCCTGTTTTTTATATTTATACCGGATTTCTGTTCTTCCCAACACAATTTCATTTTCCAGCGTCTTCAATCACACGTGGAGAACCATGGCAGCTATCTTTTTACCGCGATATCGGAATCTATATCAATACAGCAGACAATCTTTGTCATTCCAGATACAGACCCAATGATAATATTTAACTTTTTGTTTTCTATATGCTGATTTTCTATTGTTCTATCCATATAATTATGTGAACAAAAGTATTTTTCATTTGTCAAACACTTTTTATATACTTTATTCATTTCCCTATTCTATCTAATATCTATATGATAACAAAAAAGCATTAATTTTTCATCTTTCCATAAGGTTATCCATCAATTGTACTATCGTACTACAGACATCCACAAATGCGATATCTGCCGCATATTCAAAATCTTTTCGATAGTTATCCCATTGTTTCTGCATAATCTCGCTCTATTTTACAGATTTCTTCAAACATTTCCCGAACGATCTGTTCATTTACAGGCATTCCTTTTATCGTAGCATCCATGTCCATGGTTGCTCTGGTATCAAGTCCTACCATTGCGGCGATTAAAAAACCGCCTTTCAGGATAAAATTTTGCTGATATTTTGAGATAGAGATTCTTTCCAGTAATCTTTCCAGCATATAATTCTGCATCACAAGTTGTGCCGATATATGTTTTTCCTTTGCAATATTTTTAATCACAGCTTTTAACTGCATTGCGTTTTTCATAACAACACCTCAAGATACGCTCTGATCTTTCCTTCAACCTTTAGCATATTTGCATACTCCGACAACAACGGAATGTTTTTATCCCTTTTAGCCGTATAATGTTTAAACGCTCCCGTTACCACCTGAATATCCACACAGCTATGAGGTCTTAAAATATCGCAAAGTGTACGCTCCGCCCGATATACTTTTACCATATTTCCACCTGGCGTAACCGTTTCTGCGATTCCCAAATTATAGAACTCTTTTTTACACTGCATACAACGGACGTTCTCCTGCTTTGGCTTTGTCAGATTATAATTCATCGGAAAGGTCATACAATATCTGTTTGGTGTTCTGTCCGTTAAATCCCACAAAAATAATGCTGTTTCATGAGAAAAAATTCCTCTTTTAAACCGATTCTGTAGATTGAAAATCTCATCATCCCAGATTCCTGGCAGGGTATAAACGCCTCTGGCAGATTTTTCAATGATTCCCTTATCGACAAGATAATTGATATTTCCACGGGAAAAACCTGCTGCCACCACCATTGCAGTGGTAACCATTCCATTATTTTCTTTTGCCATTTTGATAATCTGTTCCGTTGCTCCCATGGTAATCATCTGCCCCCTGTTGACTTTTGTGCTTGATATTATATATTTTCAAAGCATAAAAGTCAATATATATGGCAAATAATCGTTTTTTTATTCCGAAACGCAAGTCCGATCCTGCGGTACGCCGGGACGTCAAGTTCTTTTGCGATGATCTTATAGGGTACTCTTTTCAGGATGAGCCGCGGCAGTATGCTGATGCCGAGCCCGCTCTCCACCATCGTCATGATGGCATAATCGTCCCATGTAGTAAAGCGAACCTTCGGCGTCAAATGATTTCTCGCAAATATCTTGGATATCTCAGCTTTTGCTCCCTTTTCCAGCAACATAAACGGCTCGCTGCAGAGCGCCGCTGCGGGGAATTTTTCACAATCTGCGAGCGGATGATCTCTTCCATTCATTCTCAAGGTCGCCGATCATCCTGCTGATGCTCGCCTGTGAGTAATTCAGCAGCTCCGCCGCTTTTGTAAAGCTTCCGCATTCCGCCGTTTTGACGAAGGACAAATATTTCTGAAGGTTCATTTCCATGTCATTCATTCGCTTTCCGAATTAAATTCATTTGATAAATTTGGTTTTCAGATTTACGACTCAATGATACAATAAAAAAAGTCCGAAATCAGGACTGTTCCCCTTTGGCAATACGGCCACTATGGCCTGGAAAATTCCTCCAAAAAATTTCCAATATCTCCGTCAATACAAATTGCCTGTCTCTCAATCTCTTTCGGACAGACAGCCTCGCCATAGTTGATACACGCATAAACTGCTGCTTTGTTCTGTGCGGTCATACGCCAGAATGGGTACTTGATAATGGACGGCGTATTGTAGCCGACGCCCAGCTCCAAAAACAAAATACTGCAATTTTAGAAATCAAAATACTTTTTTCTCATTTTAACATTTGCCATAACACTCAGATATCTTTTCAACCGCAAACGCGCTATGTTCTGCGTGACATTTTTGCTGACCCAATCCCATTCCCATCCTGCATATTTGATTACTTTCCCTTCTTCTTTATTCTCTTCATAGAGCATTTTCAGCAATGCTATGGCAGCTCTGTATTCTCTCTTTCCTGAATTTTGTATAAAATCATAAAACATTGTCTTGAAAGGATAAATACGCTTATAGCAGTCACATATTTCATCCAGGAGAATAATAAAATCCTCTATGAAATCAGGACCTTTAAATTTATTCCCGCAGCCCGCATCCGGCAAATCCATTAGCCTGCGATGTCTGTTGGAAAGTTCCATAAGCCAGGCGTTCATATCATCTGAGATAATAACTTCATCCGTGCCGTCCCACCAGAAAATTCGATCGTCATCTGATAAATAGTAATTACTTTTACCTTTTAATTCTTCCGGTGTATCACGAAATGTGAACCAGCTGTCCTGGCGGAGAAATTCAGAGGTCCTTATCTCCGGAATAATTCTTTCTCTCCATTCCTTCCGCTGCTTCTGCAGTTTTTCAGAAGCATACTGTTTCATCTGCTCATCATGATATACCTTATCTTTCCATTCCTCCCATATTTTCCAAAACGGTTTGTGATCTATTTCTGCGGCAAGATAAACAAATACCCGCGCCGGAAGAAACAACGACAATTCTGCAAGTACATCTAAATCTATATCCGTATTTTTTTCTCTCTTATCCCTGTTCATTTGGAGGAAGTGTAAAAGATGTTCAAAAAAATTATCTCTACAGATCTCCCGAAAGCTTATTAATGCTTTTTTACACTGATATACATCATCTGGATAGGATTCCGGTATTATATGATCCGTTTCCAGAGTCTTTGTTCCATATATGATATATAAAAGATCCGCCAGTTCCGTTCCGCCAGCGGCTTCAAACTCATCCGAAATCAGGTTTTTTAATTCCGATATGGAAAATGGATCATCATGATCTATTTCAGAAAATGCGATATATTCTGCATTTTCCCAGAGATTATACCGCTTCTTCATAGAAAATTCCGTTCCAAGGATATGGTTGAGCCATCCTCCGTAGAATCGTGGATCAATAATCTCTCCGTTGCACTCTGCAAACCCTGGAATCTCAACATACATTTCATACAACATATATGCGGCAAGAATAACGTCGCCAAATTCACAGCTGCCTATCTTTTCGGAATAGAAAACCAAACCATTCATATTAAACTTGGCATTTTCCCAGCTTCTCTCTTCAAAATAATTGTACCAGAAATTCACATCACCTTCTTTGGATAATTCCACCGGATTTAAAAGAAGCAGTTTGCGGTCAAACAACGACACCTGATCTAACTGCATCATTCCTCCATAGTTGAGAATCTTCATCATTTGCTGTCCAAAACAGTTCCATTTTTCTTTTGATATATGTATTCTTCCTGCATAACACGCAAATGTTCCCATATTACCTCCTAAAATCCGAATATTTCATTCCTCTGTTTCTTATTTGTCATCAAAGATGAAAATGCGCTTATCGCCACACGATCAAACTCGTCTCTTTTTCTTCGAATGATCCATTCATCCGCCTGTTTGCCTGTTAACTCTGGAAAATACTCCTGTCCTTTATCCAGAAGCCGTTCAAGAAGAATAAGTGCCTTCTTATAATTTAAATCTTTCCCATGCTCTACGAACTCTGTCACAAATGTTTTGTCCACGTATCGGCAATAACTACTTTTCAATCTGATTATAATTTTCGCCAGCAAATACTCTGTTAACATATCAGAAGGTACGCTTATACCATTAAACTGCTCTTTCCAGCGCTGAATACATTCCTGCATATCCTGAGACAAAATCAGACTGCAGCCATCCCAAAACTCCAGGAATTCATCTTCATTTTTTCTCTGCACAGCCTTGTAGAAAGGGATCTCACGGAAAACAGAATCAGCGTCTCCCGGATTGTCTTCCTGTATGATATCAGAATATCCTTTGCCTCCAAAAAAATTCCATATTTCCCAGAAATCTTTTTCAACAGCCTGTGCATATGCAAGTATAAGACGTGCAGGCAGCATATACAAGGAAAGCTCTGCAATAATACCCTTTTCATCCTGGCGCGCCAATAGTTCGTTTCTTTCAGAAAAATCCGAGTTCAGAAGTTTCGCAAGAAAACTTTCCATTGTGTTTTTTTCATCTTCATTCATGCCACAGAAAATTCTGTATGCGTACTCAGTCCGGCTGAGTGGACTTGCGGAATGTATATCCTCTCTGCAGGATATCGGTTCTTTATTCGAGAAAATCAACTTTTGATCTTCCACCTCCCAAACAGCAATTAAATGTTCTATGTTCAATTCTCCATAACTTTTAGAATAATCATCATACAAATCCTTATATGTAATATTTTGGTATTCTTCCGAATTTCTGAAAAAAAGATAAGTATCCCACATTCTGATCCGTCCGGGAAGGGTTATCCTTTTTCCCAGTACCCCCTGAAGCAAAAGCAGATATACTTCTATATTATATAACTTACCTGATCTTACAAAATAGCATCTGCCATTTGTATACACTTCCTGCAAAACCATGATCATATTCATGACAACACCAAACTCATCATACCCTCGGTCTTTTGTATAGAGTTCGCAGGTATTCAGGTCATATGCAGAAATTTTTCTTTGCCTCTTTTCAAAAATCGAATAATCAAACATAACGATGCCGTCCGCATTTGGCCGTGCAGGACTGACTACAGTCACTTCTACTCCTGCAATTGTCATCTTCTCTGTCTTTCTTATGCCACATTTGTCCATAATCTCAAGGACATATTTATTCATCTCATCCTTTTTTTCTGCCGGAACATTTACTTTTCCCGCAAGCTGATATATATCGTCTGCCATTATATTGCCCTCCTTTCTGCGATAAATATAATATAGTGCAAAACTGCAGTCATGTCATTGTACCTGTAGTATAACTCCCTCTGAGCTGCATTACTTTTTCATAATATATAATTATCCGGCAATATATGGCATCCTCTGTCTGCCCGTATTTAAATTCCCTGTTTCCTTTTATGAGCGTATCTATAGGAAGACAAAACAGCTCGCTTAAAGCATACAGATTGTCCAGCGTTGGCAAATTCCGTCCATCAAACCAGTGATAAATGCTTTGGGGAGTGCTTAGTTCTAAAAACGCCTGAATATCTTTTACCGTCATCCCCCGCATCTGCATGATATGTTTTATATTTTGGCCGGTTCTTTTTATATCAATCACAGGATATCGCCTTTTCATAACGATCACGCTCCTTCTATACCAGATGTAATTTTTCCTCACGCTTTTAAATATACATTATCTTATTATTCTACTTTTCATAAAAGCCACTGTCATTGTACTGCCAGTATAAAAATCCCTTACCATCGGATAGGGGAGATTTTATCCTCCCCTTCCACACCACGCAGCATACCGTTCGGTACTGCGCGGTTCAATAGTTT
>CANQAR010000152.1 GCA_947588845.1 uncultured Lachnospiraceae bacterium | reverse complement strand
TGACTGCACCCTTCCCACTGCCGGGCGGGTCAGGGACTTTCACCCATTAGAACGTGCGCCCGCCGGGCGCACTAATATCAAAGCCGTCGGTCAGACCTGACCGGCGGCTTTCCAATCTTCATACGCTCCCAAAACGGCACGGCGAATCCTGTCCTCCCGAACCGACTGCTCGATGAGGGAACAGTGTTCCAACCAACCCGGACATTTTTTGATCCGAAGGCATTGGGGATAGACAGCACAGACCTTGCATGTCTCTTCCGGCGGCTTACGCTCCCGCCACTGCCGAAGCATTTCTCCATCCACCCCATCAGAATAAATACTTCCCCAGATTGCACCATCTCTACATGTATCACATCGACCCAGCCTCCCCTCCGGCGTAACGGTGGTAGAACTGTCACTATCAGCTACACAGACATTAGCAGCAAATCTGCGTTTCAACGGTACTCGGGCTGCAATACGCTTCTCTTCAGCATACGATTGCAATGCCCGGAGCTTTTCAGCGTAAACACAACGCTCCTCCTCTGTATAACTTGGAGAATTGATTCCCATATTTTCCCAAATCACCATTAGGTAGATTCCGAAACCCGGCTTTCCCGCGAACCATTCCGCAAGTTCATCCATCAACGCGTACAGATCTTTCTCATTGTCTCCGTCCATATTTAAGCGAACCTTAACCGGAATGCTCGCGTCCAACAACAAACCGATGTTTCGGAATACCCGCCCATACGGACTGCCTTGGGGATTTACATACGCCTTGCGCTGGTTGTAGACCTCCTCTGTGCCGTCTAGTGTGATCTGCACCTGTTTCAGATTCCAAACATCTCGCGCCCGCTGTATCAGAACCTCGTCAAACAGATAGCCATTGCTTATCATTGTAGAATGGAATATTACGTCCTGCTGCCGCAGGCAGTTCGTGATCACATCGATGGCCCGTATGTTCACCAGAGGTTCACCTCCGAACCAATGAAGTTGAACTGGTTTGTCACCCCGGTGCGCCATGATATACCTAGCCGTGTCCAAAGCGGTCTGCTCCGTCATGGTACTCTTTTCCCAACCCGTCTCATAACAGTAAAAACACCGGGCGTTGCAGTCCATGGTAGTGAAAATCGTATATCTCGTCAGGGTAGTCTTTTTTTTTCGCATGCGTTCCGCAATCTCCCGTACCTGATCCGCTAAGGCCATGTCGTCCGCCCCCTCGGGGCGCAGGAACCAGTGGGTGACCAGTTTCCTCAACGCTGGAAGAACGGAACCGTGAAACTCCTTCAACAATACTGCCTCTTCATGTGACAACAAAAGCAACTCCCCGGTCAGCGTATGATAAAACAAGATTCCTTCTGGCTGTTCCACACACATGCAGTGCATGCTCAACCGATACAAATCTACCTCAACTGACTTCTGCTCACCCAGTATTTTTTGGATGATAGAAATCGGCGGAACGATCTGCTGCATACTGCCTTCTCCTATCCATGATGATTCCGACAATTCAATTATTGCAAAAGTTACTTAAAATAGTCTGATGTTTTAACAGCTTTTGACAACATCAATTTAAAAATTGTGATTATCTTATGCTGTCTCTGCAACACATTCACAGCTACCAGCACTTGCAAAAATGATATCCTCTTTGTCAATGACAACTATCTCCACCTCAGGTACTTCATATTTTTCTTTCATGATTTTTCCTCCTCACATTTACCTTGATCTATATCCTGAACAGGAGGGAACTTTTCCCGCCTGGTTTCAGGCATCGCACCGCGGCGCTTCTCCGCCGCTGGACCTCGCCGGGGCCCGCCTGATTTTCCTTCTGATCCGTCCGGGCACAGCCAGACACCACAGAACGGCTGCCCGCAGCCAGAACAGGTCGCACCACAGATGCACATACAGCCGATAACGCCGGTCTGTCACCGGGATTTCTTTCCCGTCCCGCACAAAGGCGGTCAGCACTCCGATGATCTGCCGGTCTGTGATTCCGTACTCCCTGCGCCACTGGTTGTCGCCACACAGGACATATCCGTCCCTGCGCACCTTCAGCACCCGATGCAGCACATATTTGCCCGAATCCCGCCTGTAAAGCGGAACATCGTATTTTCTCAGCGTCCTCCCGGGCCGCTCGATAATCAGAAGATCACGGCGCTGGCGCAGCATGGGCAGCATACTGGTTCCCACGCCGGTATATATGAGCTTTCCATCCCGGGCCAGCACCTCCTCAAAACTGGCGCTCACTCCTCGATGGCTCCGATGGAACGCAACTTTTCCAGTACATCCGCCACATCTTTTTCGATAATCTCCCTAGGCGCGTCATATTTTTCCGCCATAGCGTCCACGATCTGCTCCGGCGTGGTGGGATTTTTCAGAAACTCAATGATGAACGCGGCGGTCTTATTGCTCCGGACCACGCCGGAAAAACCTTCCGCCGCCACCATGGTATGCTCACCGCTGGCAGTATATGTGATAAATGTGTCCTTCAGCTTCATAGAGATTCTCCTTTACTCATTGTCTCGTAAGCCACGCGGGCCGCCTGAATGTCCGGCGTGCAGCGCAGCCGGTAAAGACGGGCGCTCTTTGAGAGGGTATCCGTCATGGCTACCGTCCGCTTCAGCTTATCTGGATCAGCCGACCGGTAGCTCTGCCTCCAGATTACGGGCCACGCCTCTTTTGCGGAGATGGGCTCGATATAATTTTCCTCTCCCCGCTCCAGAATGCAGATCGCTCTCAGCGGTACGGAGATATTGCTGCTCAGGTGGTGTTTCCCGTCCCACGGCGTCCCCCAGACTGTAGCGCCTGTGCCGGAAATTTTCAGGAGCGGTTTGTCATCGTTCACCATGACTGCCCGCCCGCCCAAAAGCTCTCTCCAGAGACGGGCGTGGGTGGATTTTCCCATGCCGCTTTTTGCGGCGAAGAGATAACACGCACCGTCCACCGCCACGGCGGAACCGTGGAACAGCAGAATGTCGTCTTCTATCAGACTCTCAGCGAGTTTGCGGTAGACGGCCAGCGTCTCCAGATATGCGTCACGGCTGCGCTGGTCCCGCATACCTCCGCCAGCTCCTTCTTCCTTTGACCTTCTGCGCTCATCGTCAATGTCGCTCTGGAGGATGGAAAAAGACAGCTCCGGGCGATCCTCCGTCCGGTACTCACTGCACATTGTGTGTATCTGCGGATACAGAGAGCATATCTCCACCGTGTGTCCCGCGAATCGATAAACATGTTTTTCCATTTGTCCTCCATCTCTGCAAGTTTCTTCCTTTCGTAATCAGGACTACCTCAGCCCTGATACACGGCTCTCGCCATACGGCCCGCTGGCCGGACCTCTGCGGTGATTTCTGCATTTTTCAAATTATATGCATAGCTTTTATAATAGAAAGAAATTATTTTTAGCAAAATATTGTGCATTAAAATATTTTAATATTATATCATAACATGTTTAGAATATCAATACATTTTTTCCTTTCGCTGAAAGTATAATTTTAGTTCACACTCCTATTCAGGCTGTAAAGTATGTTCCAATCTGGACTTTATGTTTCCCCTGTGATATATTATTTATATACTGAAAACCAAAAACACCAAACCGGAAAGGAGGCAGGTATATGCCCAGTGCAGCAGATATTATCAAGGACTATGTCATCGAATTTTCACGAATCCAGGACTGGATGCTGCAGATTAAAGAAGTAGCTCCCGAAACGTACGACTCTATGTACAAAAGATATCTGGAATTAAAAGTAACCTTAACAAGTTTGGGTGTAAATCTTGTAGAACTCGACAGAATTAAATAATCTGACATGGGACGCAGGTTCTGACGTTATGTGCGGACTTGCGTCCCTGTTTTATGTTCAATTTTCACCCGATATTTCTCCCGCCAGCAGTCCCAGTCCCGTCCACAGGAAGGGCGCTACGATGACCAGATTTATACTGAAAAAATCCTGGATCAGGTAGCAGGCGATGCCTGCTCCCAGCGCCGCGCAAAGGCTGTTTTCCCGCTTTCGGATCCAGTCGATAAATCCTTTCCCGATCAGTGTCAGATAGCAGCCCAGCCCCAGGATTCCGATATCCATAAGGTATCCGATGTAGGTGTTGTGGGCGTTGTAGACGACGTTCACGCGGTCCATCTCATTATTTACTTTCTGAATTTTAAGCAGCCAGGATCCTGAACACGGCCCGTTCCCCAGAATGGGCTTTTTTACAATGGATCTCCATGCTTTTATCCAGATCTCGACGCGGTCGTGTCCGAATGACGGCTCTATATGGCCATGCAGGATCTGGGATGCTTCGTAAATGAATCCGTGCTTTCCGGGCCAGAAGTAAACGGCTGTCAGTCCGAGAAGCACTGCCGCTCCGCAGGAAATCCCGGCATATTTTGCCCATCTGCGGTTCCGGATGACGACTGGAAACGCCAGAATCAGGCAGCCCATCAGGCCGACTTTCGCGGCATCCACATCGATATGGTACAGGATGTGCAGCGAAAGAAGCGCGGGAATCAACAGAATCCTGTCCTGCTTTTTGTCCGAGCGGATTGCGTACACTGTGAGCACGGGAACCGCGAAACAGAGGAATGCCGCCAGATAGTCTATATTTCCCATTGTTCCGAGAAAAGCAAAAGCGTATTCCTTATGTTTGTTGTAATAAGTCAGCCCTTCCGGGTACATGGTCAGCGGATTGTATCCCATCAGCTGAATCTCAGACAGAATCCCGGACAGAAACGTGGAAGTTCCCAGAGCCAGAATATGTTCCCGCCTCAGACGCCCAAAGAGTGAAATTCCCATAAAAACCGCCGTATAAAATGCCATGACGACGACGCTGTTTGTATTGGAGGCGAACATCTGCAGGAAGCTGGCCCGCGGATATTCTGACAGAAGCGCGGAGATGATGTTGACGCCCAGGAACGCCAGCGCCGCGCCGTGAATCCAGCTGAATCGTATGTGAACCGGTGAACAACTACTTTCGCAATTGCCTTCGACGCCAGAATCTGTCGAAAACATCTTGTTTTTTCCACGTGCGTTCCCGGCTGCCGAATCCTCCGCAGGCTTTTTCTTCTTTACTGTGCACCAGACCAGATACCCGGCAAGGGCAAGAAGCCACAGGACAGTAATCCCGAACCAGAACCACATCTTCGTCTCGACCAGATTGGCATAGCCGTACTCGCCTGTTCCCACAACCAGAGGAAAGATTCCGAAAACCAGCAGAAGGTACAGATCCGAAATTTTCCGGCAGACTTCCAGTGGTTCTGCCTTTGCAGGCTTCGCCTGACGCCGCTTCTTTTTTGATGCCATGCTGCCAAATCCCTCCCTTCTGTTTTTGTTTTTGTTTCTTCTGTTTCTGTTTTTCCTGTTTCTGTTTTTGTTTCTTCTGTTTCTGTTTTTCTGTTTCTGTCTGCGCTGCTTCCGGTTGCTCTGTTTTTGTTTCTTCTATCTCTGTTTTTCCTGTTTTAATCTACGTTTTAATAAATTTCATAAGGCACAGCCGTATCATCTTACTCAGACACATGGCCTGACTTTATGTCCGCGAGGGATACCGGTTTCTCTTTGCCCTCCGCTGACTTTCCGTTTGTTTTTGGACGCTTCCTCTCCCCATCTGACTAAAGTGGAAGAAGCGAACTTCCACTGCTTCCTTTACCGCCAGCAGAGGCAGCGTCAGAGAACGGCAGACTCTGCCAAACCGCCAGGGCTCCTGCAGAAACCTCCAGACCCATTCCAGATCATGCTTCCGCCAGGATTCCGGCGCGCGTTTCAGGCGGCCCGCGGCAATATCAATCCAGCCGCCGCAGCCGAAAGCAAGCTTCGCGCCTGTCAGCCGCCCGTAATTCTTCATCCAAAGTTCCTGTTTTGGAGACCCCAGACAGACCAAAAGCAGGTCGGGCTGGCTTTTGGCGATCTCTTCAGCCATGGCTTTTGCGTCCTCAAAATATCCGTGATGCGTGCCGCAGAGCTCCAGCTGAGGATACCGGACGCGCAGATTTTCTCCTGCCTGCTCTGCCGTCCCGGACTTTCCGCCCAGAATATAGACACGGACTCCATGCAGTTTGGACAGCAGCGCCTCCAGCAGATCCATACATGGCACACGCTCTGTCAGCGACGTTTTCAGAATACGGGAAGCATAGAGAACTCCGCAGCCGTCCGCCAGAGACAGGTCTGCCTGATTGACCGCCCCACGGTAAGCCGCGTCTTTGCGGGCCATTCGCAGCAGATTGGCGTTTGTTCCGACAATATAGTGATAAAAACTGCCGTGAACCATGTCCGCCGCTTTTTCTGCCGCCGCTTCCAACGTGATATTATCGAACATCACCCCAAAAATCTCAGGGCGCCGCATACAGTTATCCACGGCATCTTCCCCTTTCCTTTCGGTTTTCGTTTCTTCTTCGCCCATCACCTTCCCGCAAGTACAAGCGCCGCCGCGAACACACTCAGAACGGCGCTGACTGTCCACAGCAGAACCACCGTCTTTTTCCAGGAAAGTCCCCAGTCCACGAGACGATGACAGATATGGCCCCGGTCAGGCAGAAGGGGCGACCGTCCATGAGCAACCCGGCGCACAATGGCAAAGCAGGTGTCAAAAACGGGCAGACCAAGTATCAGACAGGGCACGGCAAAGGGAATCGTCTCCGGATACCGGAAGAGTCCCTGAATGGACAGTACTGCCAGGATATATCCCAGGAACGTGGCCCCTGTGTCGCCCATGAAAATCCAGGCGGGGTTAAAGTTATAGGGCAGGAACCCGATACATGCCCCCGCCAGGGAGGCGGCCGGGACCGCGGCATATGCCCCCGCGGTCAGTCCGGAAACAACTGCGACAGCCACGGAACTGATGATGGAAACGCCGCAGGCCAGACCGTCCAGACCGTCGATCAGATTGACGGCGTTCGTGACACCGACAATCCAGAGCACGCTGAGAAACGTCCCGAACCAGCCTGGCAGCGGATATGGACCGGCGCCGAATATCCCTGACACGGATTCTATGACATTTCCCCTCTGCACTGTCACCAGCGCTGCCGCTGTCTGTACGATCAGTTTCGGCCAGGGGCCAAGTGTGAAGATGTCATCCGTCAGCCCCAGCGCCGTGATCATGACGGCTCCCGGCAGCACGCTTCGCAGCATCTCCGCCTTTGACCCGTCCGAAATGTTCTCCGCGGCCTCGTCCAGCAGACTTCTCAGCTGTCCTGCCATGGTTCCGGAGGCAAGCGTGGCGACGGCGAAGCCCGCAATAATGGCCAGGCCGCCGATGCGCGGAATCGGATGGTCATGCATCCTCCGCCCATCCCCAGGTACGTCCACGGCATTTATACGGTATGCCAGCAGACGTACAAAGGGTGTAGCGGCGAAAGAGACACTCGCAGCCAGAAAGAGCGCGGCAGCGGCGGCCGGAGCAAATGATGCTCCTGTCCCGGTCAGGATGGCTGCAGCCGATGCCGCAGCAGCAGCGAAAACGGCCACTCTTTCTTTTTTTAAATGCATATGTGCTTTTCCTTAACAGTTATTAGCGTGTTTTTTTCTTCCGGCTTCCCACTGTCACAAGCACGAATGCCGCCGCCAGAAGCAGGAGTATATACGGCACAATCGGAGTATTGTCTCCTGTTTTCACTGATTCCGCTTTTGTTTCTGTTTCTTTTTCTGTTTCTTTCTCTGTTCCTTTTTCTGTTTCTTTCTCTGTTCCTTTTTCTGTTTCTTTCTCTGTTTCTATTGCTTTCTTGGACTCTTCCGGCTTCTGGTTCGTGATCGTCACGGAACTTTCCGTATTCACCGCGTCAAATTCCGTCTCTTCTCCTGTCACCGTCACGATATATCCGAAATTATCATTTACCGGCGCTCCATCCGCAGTTATTTCTGTCACATACAGTTTCACAGATTCATCGTCTGCAAAATATACATTGACAGACGCGCTTGTCTCCGAACCGCCTCCCAGTGGAAGCGCCACAATATTCTCAGATACTGTGTCGGAAAGTACTGTGTGTGCTTCATCCGCGAAGATGCCCGCGTAGAATGTCTCGTCGCCTGTCGTCGGCTGTCCGTCCGAACCCAGCAGTTTCTTCGTAATCGTCAGGGTTCCCTCGCGCATGTAGTTCTGCGGAATATCCATAAACGAGTTCGTAAACTCCACAGTCTTCTCATCGCCTGCCGCTTCCAGCTCCACACTGGATCCATGAGCAAATTCCGCCGTGAAAAGCGTCCCGTCCGGCGTCATGCCGATCAGAAATACATTACCCTCGGCATCCGATTCTCCTACGTAATAGGTTCTTCCGATCTCAAGATTCGTAAAGGTTACCGACTCGCTGGAAGACTTGCTGTACTTCAGCGCCGCCAGATCCGTCACTCTCACCGTGCATGCTTCGTCCGCATACAGCGCCACATAGAATGTCGCGTCTTCCGCGGCCAGAGGATCTCCGTTATATGTGAGCTTCTTTGTCACGGTCACACTGCCGGTTTCCGATTCATCCACAGGTTCCTCTTCCACTTCCACTTCATTGGAATCCTTCGGCTTATCGTCATTCTCCTTGTAATCCACGGAAGCCATATTCTTCCAGAGTGTGTACTGTTCCACATGCGGCGTGACTACCTTAAACTTCACCGTCCGCGACGCGCCTGCCGCCAGCGTACCGAGATTCCAGGTGATCACATTGTCTTTTTCCGTTCCTCCGTCAGAGATCGCGTCATCGCCCTGTTTTAAGGTCAGGCCTTCCGGAATGGCGTCGGTCACAACCACGTCTGTCGCAGCCGTGCCGCTGGTATTTTTCACGGTCAGGTAATAAGTCACCGTATCAAACGCCTTCGCCGTCAACCGGTTCTTCGTCTCTTCCCCTTCATTCAGGGACTGCCGTTTCTCAATCTCAACCTCAGGTCTTTCCGGTACCGGATGTTCCACGGTTTCCGTCTGGATCCAGCCGTTGCCGAAATTGACATTCGCCGTGTTTTCAACCTTCTGACCCGGATTCGTCAGCGCTTTCTCGTTCACCGTCGCGGTAAAGGTCACTGTTCCTTTCTTCCCGGCCGGAACATTCTTTAATTTCCACTTGATTGTCCCTCCGTCGGCATCCGGGTCTTCAGGAGCCGTCCACACGCCTCCGTCGCTGATGCTGTCTTCCTTGATCGTCAGGCCGCGGTCCAGCGTATCTCTGATCCTGATATCCGCAGTCGTATCTTTTGTATTCTTATATGTGATCGTGTACTTGATCTCCTGTCCTACGGCCACCAGCGTGCCTGATACCGGATTCGATTTCTTGTGCGGTACCGGATTCTCCAAAGTCTCCGTCTTCACTTCCGGATTATTACCTGTCTTGACAAAGGCTGTGTTCTCCACCTTTGTTCCGGCACTCGCGTTCACCTTCACTGTCAGCGTTACCTTTCCGGATGTCCCGGCT
>CANQAR010000151.1 GCA_947588845.1 uncultured Lachnospiraceae bacterium | reverse complement strand
AAAGAACCGACGGCTTTCGACTGATTTCAGTCTACCCCATCGGTTCCTTCCTTTCAAGCCGACGTGTGAACAGTAACTAATAAGAAATTAATATTCATAGTTTCATATGTTTACACTTGTCATATCTTTGCTTTAAAGGTTATAATATGACTTATAAGGGGTTCGCTTGTCATAAGGGGGCTCTGTAAGTCGCCAGCGGAATCTTTGGATTCCGAAGCTTTACAGAAAATAATTGGGAAGGAGGGAGAAAGATGGAGTTGCTGTCCTCGAAAAAAGAACTTGAGGTTATGGAAGTATTTTGGGAAAACGATGAACCGCTTTCGATTTCCGGGATTATTGAAAAGAAGCCTACACTGAACAAGAATACGACCAATATTGTTCTGAAGAATCTGCACAAAGCAGGGTATATCTATGTAGCAGAGATCGTTCAGACAAAGACAGTACTGGCACGGGCTTATAAGGCCGCAATGACGAGGGAAGAATGCATTGCCAAAGAGCTTGGGGATTTTAACGAGAACAGATTAGCGTTAAGTATGGTGAAAAATATTCTGGTTAATTCAGAGATTAAAATGAAAGAGAGTTTTATTCAGGAACTTGAAACCCTGATTACGCAATACAGATTCGCGGAGTAATAAGTTCTGAATTGGGGAAATGAGAAATAAACTGTAATTAAGAGAGCAGGAGGGTTATCTGTATGCAGTTTATTATTTATTTGTCCCAATACATAATACCATTCATGATTTTTTATATTGTTGGATATGGACTCATGATGAATGTTTCGGTCTATGACAGCTTTGTTGCCGGCGCGAAAGACGGGATTCGGACAGTTGTGAAGATTGTCCCCGCTCTGATCGGCCTGATGACAGCGACAGGTGTCCTTCGGGCCTCCGGTTTTCTGGATTTTCTTGCTTCCCTGCTGTCCCAGGCAGCGTGGCAGATTAAGGATATTTTCCCGCCGGCTCTGATTCCGCTATCGATTATCCGCATGTTTTCATCAAGTGCGGCTACAGGACTTTTGCTCGACCTGTATAAAGAATATGGAACGGATTCGAGAGTTGGGCTGATCAGTTCTTTGATGATGAGCAGTACCGAGACGATTTTTTACACCATAAGCGTTTATTTCATGACTGTTGAAATTAAGAAGACAAGATACACGCTCGCCGGCGCCCTGCTGGCAACGTTGGCAGGACTTGCGGCGAGCGTGCTGCTGGCAGGATTGGCTGGAGGATGAATCTGGTCAGTCCCCAATTTTTTTATGTCACAGGAAAATTCGTTCTGTGACACAGAAAGCTGAACAAAATAATCCGCAGGCTGCCTGCGGATTATTGAATAATTGCGTAAAGTGCCTTCTCCCTTCAGGATTCTGAAAGAGGAAGGCATTTTTGTGCGCAGGCCCGTGTAAGGAAACCAGCTGCTGACGCAGCACACGGGCCGCGCGGCGAGCAGGAGGAAAAGCCGCCTCCTGCTCGATTAAGAAAAAAGATTCCGATCGGATGTTCCATGTCAGATATGGCCGGCCGTATCCGATTCCGAAGAGCCTTCCGGTTTGGCAGCGGGCTCGGGTTCTGCGGCGACGGTCGTTTTGACCGCGGATTCCGGGTTGGCGGTGGCTGCCGGGCTGGCGGCGGAAACGGGTTCTGCGATTTTTGCCATTCCTGCCGCGGCTGCGGATTCCTGCTTTTCGTGCTGTTCATTTTTGATTTCCCAGTGAATCAGGACAGTCAAAGTCGCTCTCAGGACAATGATGCCGGCTACGATTCCAATTTCCGCAAGGCTGTTGACGATAACGGTACGCAGAATCTCGCCGCCGAGCTTGAATTCAAGTCCCATAGCCAGTCCCTTTGCAAGGATCAGGCGGGTCTCAGGATTTCCGCGGACATAGTTGACGATCCCCTGTATACCCGCAAAGGCGATGATGAGGACGCCTGTGTATTCAAACAGCAGGATAGCCAGATTGATAAGCGAATGCAGAAAAATCTCAAGTATTTCCATAAAACATGCTCCTCTGTCAGTCTTCTTATTGTTAGTATAACTGCAAAAGGAAGGAATGGCAAGAGGAAATCCTTCTTTCTGTTGCGGTATCCGGCAAAATATGCTATAGTGATTTCTAATTGTGTCAAATATACAAAGTATATACAGAACCCGTCCGCGAATCCGGGACGGAATTCTCTGATACAAAAACAGAAGGTTTGGGCTCGTTGGACAAAGACAGAAAATTGAATTGTGAGGAGAATGAAGATGGGAAAAATTGCGATTGTGACAGACAGCAACAGCGGAATTACAAGGCAGGTGGCAGAAGAATGGGGAGTTTATGTGCTGCCGATGCCGTTTTACATCAATGGAAAGCTTTATCTGGAGGAGCTGACGCTGACACAGCCGGAGTTCTATGAACATCTGAAGAATAAAGCGGATATTTCAACTTCAATGCCTGCGGTAAGCGATGTGACGGATCTATGGGATGAGCTCCTGAAGACGTATGACACGATTGTACACATTCCGATGTCCAGCGGGCTTTCCGGTTCCTGTGAGACGGCCATTATGCTGGCGCAGGATTACGACGGGAAAGTGCAGGTGGTGAACAACCGCAGAATCTCGGCAACGCAGAAACTTGCGGTGAAGGATGCGAAGACGCTCGCCGACGCTGGCTGGAGCGCGCCGGAGATCAAAAAATATCTGGAAGATACGCAGTATGATTCCACAATCTACATCACGCTGGATACCTTGTATTATCTGAAAAAAGGCGGAAGAATCACGCCGGCGGCCGCGGCCCTGGGTACGCTGCTGCGTCTCAAGCCGGTGCTTCAGATACAGGGGGACAAGCTGGATGCGTACGCAAAAAGCAGAACCCTCAAAGCAGCGAAAATGACAATGCTGGAGGCTGTGGAAAAAGACTGCCAGGAGAGGTTTCACGCGGCTCCGGATTTGAGTGATGTGACGATCTCCCTGGTATATTCCGGCACGGATCTGACAGAGATCAATTCATGGAGAGAAGAACTGCGGAAGAAATATCCGAATCAGGAAATGATTCCGGAACCGCTTTCTCTGAGTGTGTCCTGCCATATTGGTCCGGGCGCCGTGGCGATTACCTGTGTGAAAAATATTCCAAAGGAACTCTTGACAAAATAAACAGACAGTGCTACTCTTAACACGATGAACAAAGGCGTTTCAGACAGAGAGTCTGAAGCGCCTTCTTTGCTTCATCGGTGGCTTATTTATCATAGAGTCACACACTTGGGCGGTTTTCTGTAAGAGACCGCCCGCCCCCTTGTGAGAAAGCGCTGCAGGTTATTTCCCGGAGAAGGAGAATGCGGACTGACGGCTGCACTGAGAGCCTGTCGAGAAAGTACTTCCGGTCATTTTCTGAAACCGGCACAAAGCCATGCTGCAGTCAGCGCACCTGACATTGCTGTTCCAGATATGTGCGCAGGATGGAAAACGGCGCGGGTCCCGCATCCAGTATCATTGTATGGTATTTTTTCAGAGAGAAATCATCTCCCATCAATTCTCTGGCATAATCTTTCAAATCCATGAAGTTCAGATATCCCACGTAATACTGCAGGTAGTTGGCCGGTGACTCCAGAATGCTCCGGTACAGGGAATCGGCAGTTTCGCTTTCAAACCCCAGCTGATTCAGAAAAGCCTCGACCTGTTCCGGAGAATATCCTCGGTAGTGAATGCCAATGTCGAGCAGAGAGGCAAGACCGAGCATGAAGGAACGGTTGCGCTGTCCGAGCAATGCGAGCTGAGGATCTTTTGTCCATAAGCCGTATGCGTACATTTCAACGTAAGTGGCCCAGCCTTCGACATAGCCGTCGGTTCCCAGAATCGTGCGCAGCAGATCCGGTTCGGAATGACTGAAATAGACAGACTGGAACAGGTGTCCCGGATATCCCTCGTGTGCCAGCGTTGTGTACAGTTCCAGGTCGTTGTAATTGCCGGACGGATTGATATAGATGACATTGTTTTTATAGTCGTCGATTGCCGGAGTCAGGTAAAAGGCCGGACTCAGGTATTTCTGCAGGGACTCGTGCACATACTTGATTTTGCAGCTCACATTTGGCAGCAGAGGAAAATCCTGTGTAATTTTCTGCCGCAGATCTTCCAGCATGGAGGCGGGATCGGAGGATACCGCCGGGGAGAGCACTTCCACTGCCCATGCGGCCTGCGTGAGTTCATCGGAGGAGGAAGATGCCGGGCCGGAAGCGTCCGCTGTCGTTTCGTTGTCTGAGCCGGAAGAATCGGAAGAACTGCCGACGCCGCGGTCCGCAAGCAGTCTCTGGATTTCCGAGTAATCGGCAATCATCTGCTCTTTGACGGCGGTTTCGATCTCATCGATTGTCCGGTCATCTCCGACCTTGCTGTGTACCAGATATTTGTAATAGGCAGTTCCTGAAGGATAGCAGTACAATCCCTGGGAATTGGTTCCCGTGCCGAGCATGGCGGTCAGGCCATCGATCAGGCGCTGGTACGCGGGAATCACGCAGGACTGCAGAAGCTGGCTGTTGCGGCTCTTGTAGGCAATCTTTTCATCGGCAGTCAGATTTTTGATCGGATCGATTCGTTCGTCAAAAAGTTCCAGCAGATAGTTTTCGGAAGGGTCCGCGATAAATTCCTGACATTGCGAGATAACTTCCTGAGCGCATTCATCACTCATAAACAGGCCGTTGGCCGATTTAGTGTTTTCAAAAGAAAGAATGGACTGAAAGTAGTCCGATATCTGCGAGAGAAGTGTCAGATAATCTTCAATATCTTTTCTGGTGCGGAAGGGGTATTCAGCCAGCAGCACGGGAAGCTGCGCCTGTATGCCGAGTGTGGGGCCGAGCGGTTCCTCATACAGGAGCAGGTCGGCCGCGGACAGTTCCGTCTGCAGGTAGTCCCGGAATATGTCGTAAGTAAGCTGCTGCTTTTGGGTAAGCTCATTGTACTTGAATTTCAGCAGGGAAGACTGGTAGTTTTCAAGGGTTGAAAAGTACTGCTTCCGGCCGTCAAGCCCGGGATTTCCCAGGGTAACTTCCGCTTTATCCAGATCGAAAGCACCGGGATCGGATATTGTGTAATGCATGCTTAAGGTGTTCCCGGAAAGTTCCGTGCGAAAAACATCTTCAGTAAAAAGGTCAAAACGGCGGCTTTCCGGAAGAACAGCCTCAAACAGGTGATTTTTGGCGGAAAATGATTCAATCCGGCTGATTCCCGGGACGGGCAGCCCGAAATGGATGGAGGCTGTCAGTGCGGCGGTCAGGAGCACAACAGCCAGGAACAGTTTTTTGCAGTGGGAAAAATGGCGCATAGAGAGATGGCTCCGAAAAAGATTCTTATGGAAAATGTATGAGGAGGTGCTAAAAAAAATGTCAGAGCGATGTGCAGGAATATAGCTGATTGATTTATAAAGTCAGTTTTGAGTTAGGGGTTTGCTGCTCGTTGCTTGCAGTGGTCTATTGACTTCTCAGGAGTAAAGTCATACAATATGATAATAAATATTGTTGATTTCTGAGGGGTTGCCGACCAGGAGGGGAGAAATGCCAAAAATTTTCAATGTAAACGCTGATTGCCAGCCGGAATTACACTATATGGTTGACATAACGGACCGCCTTTTAAAAATAAAAGAAATGATAGACCACGGACAGTATTTTACTATCAATCGTGCCCGACAATATGGAAAGACGACGACAATTCAGGCATTAAGTGAGTTTTTGAAAGACGAGTATGTGGTGGTCAGTCTGGATTTTCAGCTGATGAGTGAAGCGGATTTTGAAAGTGAGAGGGAGTTTGTGACAGCTTTTTCGAGAGAAATTCTGGATAATGTACAGGAAATCCCTGGAAATATAGAGGAACTTATTACGGCATACGCAGAAGGGACGGCTGGAAAAATATCACTTCCGTTGTTGTTTAAGGTGCTGAGTCTGTGGTGCGGCCAGTCGGAAAAGAAGATTGTGCTTATAATTGATGAAGTGGACAATGCGGCGAACAATCAGGTATTCCTGGATTTTCTGGCGCAGCTGAGGGGATATTATATCAAACGCAGGAAGGCTCCCACATTCCAGTCGGTGATTCTTGTCAGCGTATATGACATAAAAAATATAAGGCGTAAGTTTCGTCCGGATCAGGAGCACAGAGCTAACAGTCCTTGGAACACTCACGCAGGCAATGAGGAAAATGAACGCTGGCGTTCATTTGACGAATGCCCGTGGTATCAAAGGGAGCACACTCCCTTTGATATTGCGGCGGATTTTCTGATCGATATGAGTTTTTCCGCGTCAGATATCGCAGGAATGCTTACCTGCTATGAGGAAGATTATCATACAGGGATGAATGTTAAAGAGATGGCGGACAGTATTTTTGACTATTCATCAGGATATCCTTATCTGGTTTCGCGCCTTTGCAAACTGATGGATGAGAGAATTGCAGGGACAGGGGAATTTCCTGATAAAAGCAGCGCGTGGACAAAAGAAGGATTTCTGGAGGCAGTGAAACTTTTGCTGGGGGAAAAGAATACATTATTTGAGTCTCTGATGAATAAGCTGGCCGATTACCCGGAGCTTAGAAGGATATTGAACAGACTTCTGTTTGCCGGGAAAAGTATCCCCTATAATCCCCTGAATAAATCGATTGAGGAAGCTGAAATGTTTGGGCTGGTCAAAAACAGCGGAGGGAATGTCGCCATTTCCAACCGTATTTTTGAGACTTTGCTGTATAATCTCTTTTTATCGGAGGAACTGGTTGACAGCAAAGAGTATGACGCGGGGCTGCAGGCCAGAAATCAGTTTGTATCAAATGGACGTCTGAACATGAAACGCATACTGGAGAAATTTGTAATACATTTTCATGAACTATATGGGGAACAGGATGAAACTTTTTTGGAGGATGTGGGAAGGAGGTATTTTCTTCTCTATCTGAAACCGATCATCAATGGAAGTGGAAATTATTATGTGGAGGCGGAAACAAGAAACAGAGAGAGAACAGATGTGGTAGTCGATTATCATGGAGAGCAGTATGTAATCGAGATGAAAATATGGAGAGGAAACGCCTACAACGAGAGAGGAGAAAGGCAATTGTCTTCTTATCTGGAGTACTATCATCTGAAAAAAGGATATATGTTAAGTTTTTGTTTTAATAAAAATAAGGAGATTGGCGTAAAGGAAATTCTGGTGGATGACAAGGTACTTGTGGAAGCAGTGGTGTAAATTATGTGATACTTTTTGCATATTTGTTATCGGCTTTAAGCGTCAGCGTCAGCGAGCGAAACCCGTTTAATGTGTTTCGCCCGCTGGAAAATATCCGCTGATACAGATCTGTGTCCTGCGTGCAGGATTCGAGAGAAGGTTCCAGATTCAGTAGTCCCTGTTTCAACTCGGAATTTCCGTCTGCTAATTCTGATATCTCTCTATTTGGCAGGTATGCTTTTTGGTTTCCGCATCATAATTGATCCCCACCAGAAGGATATCGTGAGTAAACTTTTCCAGAACCTGCGGATATCTGCGCTCCCGGATCTGACGGATTTCGCCGGCGGCGGTTTTGTTCCATTTCAGTTCGATTACCAGGGCCGGTTTGTCGGAATGTCTTTTTGGCAGGTAAACAATATCGGCAAAACCATGTCCGGAAGGGAGTTCCTGTATTTCTGCATATTCGTTCATGCAGCTGATATACGCAAAACGGATGACGCTTCTCAGCGCCTGCTCGTTGTTGTAGAGCAAAGGAGTGGTTCCGGCGCTGTGCGCCTGCTCGATTGCGGCAGCCACAGCCTCACAGTTCAGGCTGAGCGTGTCCCAAAGAAGCTGGTCTGATGCGCGGATCATCCGTGCAATCTCTTTATGCTTTCCGAATTTTACAGAACGGATAAATTCCCGGCGAATCTCTTCGTTGGGAATAAATACGGATTCTGTCCTGGAATCATAAGCAAGATAGCCAAGATGAACCAGAAGAGTAAAGATGTCGTCTTTGCTGCTGATCGTAGTCATGTCGTTCTGGAAGGTTCCTGTATCTATTGGAAAACTGGAACCTCCAAGCATCTGAATGAGCGCTTCTTTCAGACCATCTTCGTTCATGTCAATATAAATCCGGAGAGATTCATACGTCTCTGTCTGCGTCCAGTAGGAACCATATTCCTGCATCTGCATGGCTCTTATAATGGAATTTGGATTGTAAACGGACGTAAGCTTTCCGAGAGTATAGCCGTCGTACCATTTTCTGGCTTCTGTGAAATCCATGTGAAACTGGTCGCAGAGAGCCTGAACTTCCTGCTCTGTAAAGCCTGAATATCTGGCCAGCGGTCCCGGATGAAGCATTGTGTATTCTCTGAAATCGGTCATCGCCGACTGGGTTCCGTATTTTTTGATCGGAAGAATGCCGGTCATGTAGGCAGCCGCGATCATTTTGTCGGGCTGGCTGCTTTTGAACAGGCCGCGCAGCAGGCGGATATACTCTGCCTGCAGGTCAGTATCTTCTTTTGCTTCGCGGAACAGGGCATCCCATTCGTCGATGATGATAATAAAACGTGCTCCGTTATAAATATTGACCGCAGACAATGCTCTGGGCAGAGAAGTTTCATTGTCCTGAACACATTCCGGATATGTCCGGCGCAGTTCTTCGATCACGTCATTCTGCAGATTTTTTACTGTATTTTCTATAAATTTTGTGTTTGAGATAAACCAGATAAGATCCAGATAGAGTACTTCATATTTATTCAGGTGTTTTTCAAAAGAAGGATCTTTGGAAATCTCAAGATCGAGAAATAAATTCCTGGAATCGCAGCTTCTGTCATAGTACGCGCACAGCATTTTTGCGGCGAAAGATTTTCCGAATCTTCTGGGACGGCTGACACAGGTGAGTTTGTCGACGGTTCCGATCGTATCATTTATGCAGGAAATCAGGCCGGACTTGTCAACATAAAGGCTGTTGCGGATCGTTTGAAAGCCTGCGTTTCCCGGATTCAGATAGGTTCCCATAAGGCTGCGTCACTCCTTTCGCCTGCCCGGGATCTGGTCCGGCTGGTTTGTCGTGAGAATTACTTTCAATACAATGAATACCGTTACATTTTGCATGTTTCCAGTTTACCAGATTTGCTATCTGTGGTCAACCGTTCGCCGGGAAATGGAGATGAAATCTGCGTGCAATGGAATCTGATGGAATCTGATGACTGGGAGCCCACACAAAAGGTTTTGGACTGGATGAAACGAATGGAGCAGGCTTGTATATGATATAGACGAGCTGCAGAATATTAAAATCATCAGCTGCAGGGGCCACTACGAGGATTAAGTCTTTCTTATTGGTGGAATACATATTGGAATTGAGCAGGATAAACGCATGAACAAAAAATCTGCTCTTTTTTAACACAGTTTTTCTTTTTTGTGGTATATTGGCGCTGATTA
>CANQAR010000150.1 GCA_947588845.1 uncultured Lachnospiraceae bacterium | reverse complement strand
TTTTATCCAGAAAGCTTCTGCCCGGCAGCCGCGCACGGTCGTTACAGTCCACTCCCTTGCAGGTCGTGAACGTAACAACACTCCGCAAACGAAGAGGTCATGATCTGCCCGCGGCTCAGCTCAGCTGAGCTGCCACCTCACATGGCTCCCGTCCTCATCCTTGCTGACCAGCAGCTGATCCTCGATCTCCTGCTTGAGCTCCGTCACATGGGAAATGATTCCGATCAGCTTCGATCCCTCCGCCATCTCAAGAAGCACCTTGACTGCCTGATTCCGGGAATGTTCGTCCAGCGAACCGAAGCCCTCATCGATAAACATGATATCCAGATTTACCGCCGCGGAATTTTCCTGAATCTGATCCGCCATGCCAAGCGCAAGCGAGAGCGCCGCCATAAAAGATTCTCCGCCGGAAAGCGTGCGCACCTCCCTCTCCTTGCCGGTGACATTGGAGTATACCATCAGATCCAGCCCGCGGTTCTTTCCCTCTCCGGCTTTGCCAAGCTCCACCATGCGCAGTTCAAACTGCCCTGCCGACATGTCGCGAAACCGGCGGTTCGCCGCGTAAAGAATCCGCTCAAGATAACAGCGCTGCACATACGTTTCAAGATCCATGCGCGAACCGCTCACATTCCCGGACAGGAGCCGGTACAGCGTATCCAGCTTCGCGTGTTCCTGCACAATCTTCTGCCTTGTCTCCATTCTGGGCGCAAGCTCCTCGTACACTTTCCAGTCATTTCTGTAGTCTTCCCGGCACCGGTCATGCACCTTCTTTGCGGCTTCCAGCTGTTCCTCCGCTGCATCCAGTTCTGCCCGGAGTTCATCAATTACCGGACGGGGACGGTTCGCGATATTTTCCAGCGCGGAAACTTTCAGTGCCCTGGCAACCGCCAGTTTCCTGTGGTATTCACTGACCTCCGTCCGAAGTTCCTCCGCCTTTGCCGCCGGATACTGCCTCACCAGCGCACTCCACTGTGGCTCACTCAGATTTTTCTGCAGCATCAGTTCCTCATACGCATGTTTTCTCTCGTTCTTCTGTTCTTCCAAAACAGGAATTTCCCGCATATACCGGGCAATCAGCGCCTCTGTCTGATCCTTCGCCGCTTTCGCGTCCGCCGCAGCTTTTCCTGCTGCCTTCCAGCTTCGATTCTGCCTGTCCTTCTGTGCTTTTGCCTGTTTCAGGGCACGCTGGGCATCCTCTTTCGCCGGATACTCCCGCGACTCTTCAAGATTCTGCAGAACAGCCCTGCTGCCTTCCAGTTCCGCCTTCGCGTTCGTCAGTAACTCTGCTGCCTGCACAGCCCTCTCTTCCAGCTGCTTTTTCCTCTCCCCAGCTCGTTCCAGCAGTTCTTTTACTTCCTGAAGCCGCTGCCCATCCTTCTGCAGCTGTTCTCCCTGCAGACGGACGGCTTTCTCCTGATCCATGAGCAGTTTGCGGATTTTTTTCATGGCCGCGGCAATCTCTGCCACAGAAAATTCCTGTTGTTCTTTCTCAACAGAATTTCCGGATACTTCTTTCGGCTGTTTTCCTGTTCCGAAAATGTCTTCTTTCTCTCCGGATTTTCTGTCTTCTTCAAAGACAAAATGCAGAAAATCATCCCCATTCCCGCCTGAATCAGCAAGCCGCTCTTTCAGCCGCGCCTGAAACCCTTCCATGGCGTTTCGGTTCATCCGTCCGCATAATTTCACAAACACATCGCCAAGGGAATTCTCCTTTTCCTTTAGCAAATCCGCGTCGGACCTGGCTTCCGCGGCCAGCTTTTCCTGTTTCGCGCGAAGTTCCTCTGCTTCCCTGGCAAGCGCCTCGATTACCTCACTGGAAATGTTCTCATGTTCTTCTTTCCACGGGCAGGGAGACGGATGCTCCAGGGAACCGCACACCGGGCACGGTTTCCCAGGCTGCAGCTCCCGCGCGAGAAAACCTGCCTGCGCGTCCAGAAAAATCTGCCGTCTGTTTTCGTAATCCGCGTTTTTACACAGATACTCTTCTTTTGCGGCCGCATAGTCATCCCGGGACTTCTCTGCTTTCTTCTGCTGGCGCCCGACCTCACGCTGTTTCGCGGTCAGGCTGTCCGCCTCCGCTTTCAAGTCCGCAATCTCCCGGCTGGCATTTTCCCACAAAACAAGCCTTCCCGCCACATCGCCGAGCTGTTCCTGCTCTTCCCGCCATCCTGTCTCCTGCGTTTCCAGCTTCTGCTGTTCCTGCTGTACGGTCTCCGCGGCCTTTTTAGCAGCAGTCAGATGTTTCTGTTTTTCTTCCAGACGGGAACGAGCCTCATCAATTTTCGCAAAAAGCTCTATCGCCCGCCCTGCTTTTTCAGATATCTGATTAAAATCCGAGAGCATCTGCTCATAAAGCTCTTTTTCCCTGGTTTCCTTTTCGGCCGCATCCGCTGCCAGAAGAGCCAGACCAGGAAGCGCATCCTGCTGCTCCTTCTGAGCGCTCTGCGCATCTGTCACTGCCTTTGCCGCATCCGCATATCTCCGATATTCCGCCAGAACTTCATACGATGCGCCAAGCTGCTCCGACAGCTTCTGTTTCTCACTGATTTCCCCCGCCGCCGCTTCATACGCGGCAGTTTCCTTCTCCGCCCGGTCAAGCTGCGCAAAAAAATCCAGCAGCTGCAGGGCATTTGTGTACGCGTCCCTTTTTGCGTCTCTGACCTTTCCAAGCTCCTTATAATTCTGCGCTTCCTTCTGTTCCCGCACTCTCAGTTCCTCGCACAGCTGCCGCAGTTCCGCAAGAAACTCCTCCATGACTATGATCTCACCGTCCGTGATCCGTTTTTTCAGCGGGACAAGTGCATCGGCCCGCGCAGCGTCTTCCGGAATGACCGTCCTTGCGGCAACCGTCTGACATTCCGTCCGTATCACGGCAATGTCTTTTTCCTTCGCCTTCTTCCGCTCGTTCAGTTCATCGACAATCCGCTGAAACAGTTCCGTGTTAAACAGTTTCCGGAAAATCAGTTTTTTGTCATCCGATTTCGCGCGCAGCAGTTCCATGAATTCTCCCTGCGCGATCATCGCCACCTGCATAAACTGACTCTTCGTGAGGCCGACAATCTCCTCCAGTTTGCGGTTCGCCTCTTTCTGGGGATACTCCGTCCCATCCGGCATCGTCAGCGTCACTGAGCTTACGGCCTCCCTTGTCGCGACGCCTTTCCCGGCTCCCCTGGTAATCAGCTTCAGATGCCGCGGGATACGTCTGACTGTGTAAATGGCAGCCGCTTCCCCATGCCCCTCCGAGAAGGTCAGCTCCACAAACGGTTCCCGGTCAAATCCGGTATACTGGCTCTGCAGGACGATTCCGTCCTTTTTGTTCGTGTTGGAGCTCGCCTCCCCGTACAGTGCGAAGACAATGGCGTCAAAGATCGTCGTCTTCCCCGCGCCCGTATCCCCGGTAATCAGAAACAGCTTCTGAGAAGGCGCTTCAAAATCAATCTGTGTCCGCTTCCCGTAGGAACCGAACGCCTGCATTGTTAATTTCAGCGGCTTCATGTCACTTCACCCCCTGAACTGTATGGATCACATCGCGCAGAATCTCCATCTCATCTTCGTCCGCCTCCCGCAGAAACGAACAGCAGAGCTCAAACGGATCCGGCATGGTCAGCATTCCCGGTCCTTCCTCATAGTTTGCCTGCCGCAGATTTTCCCTCCGAATTTCCAGAAGGTATGGAAACGCAATCCGGATTCTTTCCTGCATGTCGATCACATCCAGATCGGCCTTGTCCGTGAGAACGACCGTCACATAATCGCCGCAGGCCTGTTCGAGAACCTCCGCGAGAGTTCCGCGGATCACCCGCACCTCGCGCAGCGGGCGCAATGGAAGCACCGTCGTTTTGACTTCCGTGCCCTTCGCTCCCATCTCAACCCGGATTATCCCTTTCTGCTGCCCCGCCTCGCTGACCGAGCAGGCAAGCGGCGTCCCGCAGTACCGGCACGTCTCCCCCGATACGCTCATGGGTTTGTGGATGTGACCGAGAGCCGCGTAGTCAAACGGAGCCAGGACATCCGCCCCCACCTCGTCGATGTTGCCGACCGTCCGGATCTCCGAATCCATCCGCTCCACGTCCTCCGCCCCTTTTCCGGCCGGAAGATAAAACTGGTGGCTGACAAGGACATTTCTTTCCTTTTCATTAATCTTCTCTCTGGCAAGCAGCCTGCGCACCGTCTCGTCATACGAAAAGTTATTTCCATTCTCGTCCGTTCCGACCACCGCTTTCACCATCGAAGGCTTCACAAACGGAAGCAGATAAAAATTCACGCTGCCGTGCGCATCCTGCAGCGTAACCTTCTCAATATATTCATCAGGCGTCTGCGGCGGAACGCCGACCATATGCAGATTCTGCTTCGCAAGCACGCTGCGGAAACAATTCACCCGCGGCGCGCTGTCATGATTGCCGCTGATCATCATGATCACGGCATCCGGAGCCGCGGCAGTCAGTTCCGCCGTGAACCGGTCAAACACCTCGACAGCTTCCGCGGAGGGAACCGCCTTGTCGTAGATATCTCCGGCGATCACGACCGCGTCCGGCTGTTCCTGCCGGGCCGTCTCCACGATCTGATGCAGAATATATTCCTGGTCCTCGCGCAGATCCCGGTTCATCAGTTTCAGGCCGATATGCAGATCCGATAAATGTAAAAATTTCATGCGTTCTCCTGTTATCCAAGCACGGCATCCAGCGCCGCCTTCATATTCTTCTTGCAGTCCGCGTAACTCTCGGATGGATGCGCTTCATAAAGCTTTCTGTCCCCCGCAAAGATCGTCGGCACATAATAATAATTGTACTGCTCCGCGATCTCCGGCCTTCTGCTCTCCTCAATCCACTCGATCTTCACCCCGGCATACTCCAGCTTCTCATCAATCAGCTCCGCAAGCGCCCTCTTTGCATTATGGCAATATGGGCAGTCCTCAAGATAAAACAGTTTCAGTTCTTTCATAATTATACTTCTCCTTTCTGGCCCTCATTCGTCATCACTCTGCAGCTTTTCCGGTTACAGGCTATTCCATATTTTATGATGTGTTTCATATTATTTTGAAGCAGACGATCTGCATATCTCTTTTTTTCAATCTGTTCCAGCGCTTCCCCGCACCCTGATTCCAGAGCGTCACTGTCCGTATATTTGACTTCCGCCACAATGCCTGTCTGATTATCCGTCTCCACCAGTATATCGCTGTACCCGTCACCAGATTCCATATTTGAGTATACATCCCAGTCTTCGCGATGTCCCAGAAGTCCAAGAAGAATTCCATGATAAAAGCTTTCCTTCCTGTTTTTTCTGGCGCCGGCATCCCGCACACTGATTGTCCGGTTCAGATAATCTGTAAACATTGTCTCAACCGTCTCCGCATCGCCCCGCAGAAACGCCTCACAGAAAGCATCCAGCTTTGGCGTATCTTTTTTCATCTCCGCCTGAAACCATTCCAGTATCTGCTCTTTGTATATTTCATGTATTTCCCGATTGGGAATTGACAGCTCATACTGATTTTTACCTGTTTCCCTTACCATCGTCAGATATCCTGTCATAAACAGAATACTCCAGATATTTTCCGCCTTTTCATACAGCTCCTGATAGGTCAGTTCAAAATTAATTTTTTTGACAACAGTCTTCCCCTCCAGCAAATTCTCAAGCTCTCTTCGCGTCCGCCTGCCGGCAATGCAGATAAATCTGCGGATAATATCGTTGCCGCTGCTGTTGACCCAGTAAGAAACAGGAATTGTATCAGGCTCCGTCCGAAGCTGGTCCACATAATTGATTACATCCCACGGACAGTACAGCGCAAGCCCTCCAAAACAGTATCCGTCGTACCATTCTTTTATCTGCTCATAATATTCTGAACATCCGTAATACGCCAGCATTTCCTGAATCTGTTTGTCCGTAAAACCAAACGAGTTGTTAAACAGATTATTTGTGACAGAATATACTTTCAGATTGTTAAGTCCGGTAAAGATACTTTCTCTTGATATCCTCAGACATCCGGTAAGTACAGCAAACTGAAGGTAGTCGTTCCCCTTCAGGGCCCTGCTGAACATACTCCGGATCACTGCCGCCATCTGATCATAATATCCATTCTGCCATGCTTTTTCCAGAGGCACATCATACTCATCGATCAGCAGGATCACTTTTTTTCCATAGTATCTGTACAGCAGCTCGGTCAGCTTAAATAAACTTCCAAGCAAAATATCATTGGGAACAGGATAAGCGGAGGAACCCGGGGCCTGGCGGGTCATAAGCTGCTGATAATCATCTATCTCAAATTCTGACAGTCTGCCGCTGTCTTTCAAAAATGCAAACCGCAGCGCCTCACTTCGAATCCTCTCGTAAAGCATATCCCTCGCCATCTCAAAAGCAGTTCCGCTGACATCCTTCAGGCTTATGAATATTACAGGATACTGTCCCATGTGTTTTTTGCAGAGTTCTTCTTCCCCGGATATTTCAAGCCCTTCAAACAAAGACTTATCACAGCCAAACTCAAAAAAAGTTTTCAGCATGCTCATGTTCAAAGATTTTCCGAATCTTCGCGGCCGGGTAAACAAATTCACTTTCCCCCAGTTATTCAGCAGATCCCGGATCATTCCTGTCTTATCAACATAATAAAAGTTTTCACGGCGTATCTCTTCAAAATTTTCAAATCCAACCGGCAGCCTTTTCTTTCCTTCCATAACATCTCCTGTTCGGTTCTTTCCTGCGCAGTTAACAGTAAACTCCCAGGCCCGCAGAGCGTTTTTGTGCCTTATACATCTTCGTTCCATACGGCTCAAGCCCGATCTGCCCCTGCTCCGTTTTTCCTGTATCAAGATCCTTCATCGGCTCTTCCAGCACGATCACACAGTCATTCCGCTCATAATTCAGAACGATAAAATACATTTCGTTTCCTCTGACGCGAACCGCCAGCTCACACTGGAGCGGCAGCTTGATCCGGTTTTTCCATGGGGACAGGATTCCCACATAATTCAGGAACTCTTTCATATTCTTCCTTGTGAAAGTTCCCCCAAAGTGCAGAACCCGGCCTTTACCAACATGTGTCTCCGTAAGCGCAGGACTTCCTTTGTAATAATCTGTCCCATAGACGGCAAGGATTTGTGTCCGGGAATCTTTCACATCTTTTTTGCCCTGGTTTTCCTCCCCAGTCTGTCCGCCGCTCACAGCTCCATCTTTGTCTGCATAACCGCCGGCAGCCACTTCCAGAATATCGCTGAACAGTCCGGTCTCCACCTGCTGCCCGTTCCATTCCATAAAGGCGGGATCGTCCGCCGGACCGACAAACGTAAATTCCTGTACCGTTGTTCCGGTCAGATCTGAGAGAAGTCCCGGCATCGGCCGCATCACGCACTTCCCGGTCAGATCTTTCTGTCCTGCCCGCGCTCCGATCAGCAGCGTTCCTCCGTTTTCCACGTATGCCGCAAGCAGCCTCGTCCGTTTCTCCGTCAGAATCAGCGGATGCGGATATACGAGAACCGGATATTTCCCGAGTTCTTCCGCCTCCGTATCATCGAGAAGATACACCATGTCCATCGGTGTATGCGTAAGCTGAGAGGCGATAAAAATCTCTTTTTCGCTCGCCTGCGCCAGGCGGCCATGCCAGACATCGGCCTGCGCATCCCAGATATTATCGTAATCGCACACAAGTCCGAAAGCTGCCGCGTAATCCGTGCCGCCAATCTCCGCGATCACCTTTGTCCTCTCCCAGATCCTCCGCACTTCCCGGAGTTTCCGGTTATCCCTGTTGTCATAGTCCAGAATCCCGTGCCAGTAAATTTCGGTTCCCATAACCGATGTTCTCCAGCGGAAAAAGCTGACGTAATCCGCGCCGTGCGCAATACTCTGCATCGCCCACAGCATTATCTGTCCCGGTTTGGGCGCCGGAGCCTCCATCCTCGTATTCCAGCCGTTCGCTCCCGACTGCTGCTCCATGATCCCGAAATGCGGGCAGATGGAGCGCACCTCCGTCAGATTCCGACTCCATTTCCTGTCATTCAGATCGTCCGCATGCTTCGGATCTTCGCTAAGACAGTAGGCAAAATTCGGATAGGAATCATAAGTGTACACATCGAGACATTCATCTGTCATCCGGTGATTGTCCAAATTCCCAAACATGCCATTTGTCGTGATGAAATCCCCCGGCTTCACGTACCTGCGCAGAATATCGCTCTGCATCCGGCAGAACCGGATTGCGCTCTCTGAGATAAAGCGGATATAGTCCAGCGTCTGATGCGGATTCACACAGTCCTGTACTGTCGGACGCGGCACATAGATCTCCTCCCACGCCGTGTAGGTCTGGTTCCAGAAAACGGTTCCCCAGGCTTCATTAAGGGACTCGAGCGTTCCGTATTTCCCCTGAAGAAATTCGCGGAACGCGGCTGTGTCGCTTTCTGAATAGAACTCACTAACCTCACAGTTCAGCTCATTGTCGATCTGCCAGCCAACAATGCAGGACCTCTTCGCGTAATGAGCCGCAATCTTTTCCACAATCCGCGCGCTCAGCCTCTGGTAAACGGGCGAATTGTAATTATAATGCCGCCGGAGACCGTGACGTATCTTCGTCCCGTCTTTTCTGCAGTTCAGCACCTCCGGATATTTCTCCGTCAGCCATGCAGGAGGCGTCGCCGTGGGAGTCCCAAAGATTACGCGCATCCCCGCCCATTCTGCTGTATCCAGAAATTCATCAAAAAATTCATACGTAAACACGCCTTCACGCGGCTCCACTTTGCTCCATGCAAATTCCGCGATACGGATTGTAAAAATGCCGTTCTCCTTCATCCTGCGAAGGTCGTCCCGCCACAGGTTCCGGTCCCAGTGCTCCGGGTAATAGCACGTTCCAAGCGAAATTCCCTGCCACTGAAAATTCTGCCGTCTCCTCATCGTATCCCTTCCTTTTTCTGCACATTATCTCTTCTCTTCCTTGTTCTTACAGATTCAACATGAAAAACCCAACTTCCTTTTCTACACGCCATCTCTTTTCTCTCTTGTCCTTATTGATCCGGCCTGGAGAAATCCATTTTCTCTTTTTGCACACCATCTTTTTCCCAAAAAAATCCATCGGGAGAATCTGTGGCTAGTACTGCCCTGTATCATCAATCAAGATGAAAATCTCTCCATACAGTATGCTTTCAGCAACCCTACCTGCGTTTTTCCGTCCGCAATCTTTCCCTCCAGGATATCCCTTACCAGATCATCAAGAGGAACCTCGCGGATATTCAGAAATTCATCGTCATCGAGCTTCCGGGTTCCTTTGTGAAGTTCTTTTGCCAGATAGATCGTGATCACTTCGTCACAGTAGGCAGCCGCCGGACAGTACGTTCCCAGCTCCGTCCACAGATCCGCAATATATCCGGTCTCCTCCTCCAGCTCCCTTCTGGCAGCCGCAAGGCGATCCTCCGTCTTACTTTCCAGCTTTCCCGCCGGAATCTCCGTAATCACCCGGTTCAGCGGATAGCGGAACTGACGCTCGATGATCACTTTCCCGTCATCCGTGAGCGGCACAATCGCAACCGCGCCGATATGGCGGATCGCCTCTCGCGTCGCCGTCTTCCCATTCGGCAGCTCCACAGTATCCTTAAACAAATAAACAACCTCGCCGTCAAAAATTTCCTCTGACTTTATCATTGTCTCCTTTAAGTTTTTAAAGTCTTCCATCACTTTCCCCTCTCTTCAG
>CANQAR010000149.1 GCA_947588845.1 uncultured Lachnospiraceae bacterium | reverse complement strand
ACCACCCCTTCTCTCTCCAGCGCCTGTTTAAACCATTCCTGTTCTGTGTAAGGATAGTCCGACCGTAATACATCCCGCAGACTGTATAATGTCTCCGAATCCGATGTGACAAGATTAACATCCTCAATATACCCAGTAAACAGATTGACATTTTGCAGGTAATTGTCCAGATTTCTTATATTCTCCATCCAGTTTGCCGTATACGGCTCGTAATATCCGGCAAGCAGTGCGATCGTGGGCTGATAATTCGCGAGCAAAACAGCCATCTCCTTCACACCGTTCAGCCGGGTTTCCAGAGAATCCGCGACGATCTCTATCTGCTCCTGCTGATTTTCCAGGATGTGATTCTTCATATAAGTACCGGTAAACCATGTAAACGCCAGAATAAAAAGGATCAGCACAACAATAAAAACATAAGACACGCGAAAAACGGTCTGCGTCACAATGGATTTTCTGCTGTTCATCGTTTTTCTGCCCCCTTTGTTCTGTCTTCAGGCATGGAAATCCGCGGGCACCTTCAAGGACAAAACACCCTGAGGTCCTGCTGCCCATTTCGGTCTGCGTCAGGCAGACGTCCCGCCCCCTGCAGGCCCTGCCACAAAATATAGTATATTCAAAACATTTTCATCCCGCAAGCCTCTCCAGGATAATTTTTCGTTATTTTCAACGGTAAATGACGGATATTCTTATATAGTTTTACATTCTTGACATAAAACAGCGGATAATTCTGGACAAAATGCCGGAAAAGTGTTATAATTTGTCAGGCAGATGAGGAATTTTTTATGCAAAACCCCAATTATCTGCACAAACTACAAAGAGGAGGAAATACATATGACAGGCGTTCCATTTTTGATCGTATTTATCGTGGCTATCATAGTGATGATTCTTATGATCAGCAAACTGAAGATTCACCCGTTCTTGTCCATTTTGTTTGTCTCGCTGGTGCTTGGCGTGATCGGAGGCATCCCCTTCGCTGCCGTGACCGACGCGGATGGAAACACCATTGACGGAATCGCAACGGTAATCGGCAACGGTTTCTCATCTACTTTCAGCAGCATCGGTATCGTGATTATCTTCGGCGCCATGATCGGCTCTTTTCTGGAAGCGACAGGCGCGGCCCTGAAGCTGGCTGATATGGTAGTCAAAGTAATCGGCCCCAACCATCCGGAGCTCGCGATCGAGCTGATGGGCTGGGTTGTCTCCATTCCCGTGTTCTGCGATTCCGGTTTTGTCGTGCTGAATCCCATCCGAAAGGCCATGGTAAAGAGGACAGGCGTTTCATCCGTGACGATGACCGTCTGTATGGCGGCGGGCCTCTACTGCTCCCATGTGTTCATTCCGCCTACCCCGGGTCCGATTGCGGCGGCCAACACGCTCGGTGTCGGCAACAGTCTGCTTCTGGTCATGGGACTTGGCCTTGTGACATCGATCCCGGCGCTGATCGGCGCATGGTTCTACGCACGCTTTATCGGCAAAAAAGTGCGCGCCAATGACGAGGCGGACAGCGGCGATATCGTACAGACTTATGATGAGCTTGTCGCTTCCTACGGAAAGCTTCCGTCCGGATTCATGTCCGTGGCCCCGATCATCATCCCCATCATCCTGATGGCATGGTCCAACGTGGCCAGTATCCTCGGACTGAAAGGCGCAGTCGGAACGGCCAGCGTATTTTTGGGAACTCCGATCGTCGCGCTCGCAGTCGGCGTCGTCTTCGGCATCATACTGCTTCTGCAGTCCGGCATGGGCGACAAGCTGTATGACCTCACGAACGATACGTTAAAGACTGTCGGCCCGATCCTGTTCGTAACCGCGGCAGGCAGCGTTCTTGGAAAAATCATTTCCGAGACCAGCCTTGTCACATTCATCACAGAGCATGCGACGTCGCTGCAGAGCATCGGCATCTTCTTCCCGTTCCTGATCTCAGCGATCCTGAAATCCGCACAGGGTTCCTCCACGGTGGCAATCACCACTACGGCCGGCATCATGGCTCCGCTGATGGGCGCTCTGGGCATGGACTCCACCGTCATGTCCGTACTCTGCGTCATGGCGATCGGCGCCGGCGCGATGACCGTGTCCCACGCCAACGATTCTTATTTCTGGGTTGTCACCAACTTCGGCGGCATGACGCCGGATCAGGGCTACAAGACGCAGACTGTAGCGACACTTGTGGAAGGACTTTGTTCCATCGCGTTTATTTTTGTACTGTCGCTGTTCCTGTATTGAGCAGCGCTGCAGAATTCGGCGCAGGGAAGGCCGCCGCAAAATATCTATCCAGGTATTTTGCGGCAGCCTTCCTTTTGTTTTGGCCTGATTCAACAAACCTTTTCTTCATTCTGGCTGACCTCAGTCAGTTTTCCTTTTCGCCAGGTACTCCGCCCGGCCTTTTTCATACAGATTATTTCCCTCACAGTCGATGATCACAACTGTCGGGAAATCTTCCACGTAAAGCTTCCGCAGGGCCTCCGCGCCAAGATCCTCGTACGCGATCAGCTCACATTTTTTAATGCATTTCGCCAGAAGCGCGCCCGCGCCTCCGATCGCTCCGAAATACACGCCGTCGTATTTCTTCATGGCGTCCACCACCTCTGGCAGGCGCGCACCTTTTCCGATCATGCCGCGCGCACCCACCGACATCATCGTGGGAGCATAGGCGTCCATACGTCCGCTGGTCGTCGGACCGGCGGAACCGATTACCTGTCCAGGTTTTGCGGGCGTCGGACCAACATAGTAAATGGTTGCGTCCGCCGGATCAAACGGAAGCGGCTCTCCCTTTGCGAGCGATTCGCACATGCGCTTATGCCCGGCATCTCTGGATGTATAGATCTCACCGGTCAGATACACCGTATCGCCGCAGCGCAGCGTTTTCGCCAGTTCCCTGGTAAGCGGCAGCGTAATGTGTTTTTCCATTCAAATCACCTCCGTTTTATGCCGGGTAACATGGCAGCTGATATTGATCGCGCAGGGCATCCCCGCGATATGCGTCGGCAGCGTCTCGATATTCAGCCCGAGCGCCGTCGTCCTTCCTCCGAAACCCTGCGGTCCAATGCCGAGCTGATTGACCTTCTCCAGCATCTCCTTCTCCAGAGCCGCGTAAAACGGATCCGGATTCGGCACATCGATGGGACGCATCAGCGCTTTTTTCGCGAGCAGCGCCGCCTTGTCGAACGTGCCTCCGATTCCCACGCCCAGCACCATAGGCGGACATGGGTTCGGTCCTGCCGCCTCCGCCGTCTCCAGAATAAAATCCTTGATTCCCTGCAGACCCGCGGAAGGTTTAAACATGCGGATCGCGCTCATATTCTCGCTCCCAAATCCTTTCGGCCCCACTGTAATCTTGATCTGCTCCCCCGGAACGATCTCCGTGTAGAGCATGGCCGGCGTATTGTCACCGGTATTTCCCCTGCGCACCGGATCTTTCACGACCGATTTGCGCAGATAACCTTTCTCATAGCCGCGGCGCACGCCCTCATCCACCGCCTCACTCAAATTGCCTCCCGTGATATGGACATCCTGTCCAATCTCCAGAAACACACAGGCCATACCCGTATCCTGGCAGATCGGCACCTGCTCCTCTTTTGCAATCTCAAAATTATCGATGATCCTGTCCAGTACATTCTGCGCGGTTTCCCACTCCTCACAGGCGCGGCAGCCGCGGATGGCATTCTGGACATCCCCCGGCAGCCCCTGATTCGCCTCGATGCACAGACGCTCAATGACATCCGTGATCCGGCCCGCATCAATCTCACGCATGCAGTTCTCTCCTCTCCATACATATTTTTGTTTTTCACATTTCCTCTTGTATAATGCCAGGGCGAAAGGTCCTGCGTTCCATGTTCCCATGGAAAAGCATGACATCAAGGCCCCAGCATTATTGTATGGAACTGCCGTTCTTCTGTCAATCGTTCTTCCGCTTCTTTCGGGGCAACTATCGGTGTCAATCACTGTTCACGCCTCCACTGGGCTCAAGGTCTGAGACATTGAGAAAAAATCTTAAAACTTGACCGTTTCCTGACTTTCAAATACTATATATAGCAGGCCAGCATCATTAGCTTTCGCAGCCGCATTTTCGCGCGTTCAGCTCCAGAGCGCTGAACTTTCACAAAACTTTAGACCCGACGTATCAGGGGGATTTCTATGAATTGGAAGATATTGATCGTTGACGATGAACCGTCATTGACAGCTTTGCTTCAACGGCAGTTTACAGACTGCGGTTATACTGTATTTGCGGCAAATAACAGTTCAGAAGCTTTGAGATTACTGAAAGAACAGCCTGATCTTATCCTGCTAGATATTACTATGCCTGGAAAGGATGGACTGGCATTTTGCCGGGAAATCCGGGGATCCGTCTCCTGTCCTATTCTTTTTTTAACAGCGCGGGTCATGGAACAGGACAAACTGGCAGGCTTTCGGGACGGCGGGGACGATTATATTACGAAGCCCTTCAGCCTGGCAGAGCTGACAGCGCGCGTGGAGGCCCATCTCAGGCGGGAACAGCGAAATAAAGCTTCTTCTGTCCATCTGACTTCCCACGGTCTGACAGCGGATCTGACCGCAAGAGAATTATCCTTTGAGGGAAAATCCATTGCGCTTACCAGAAAAGAATTTGATATCATTGAATTGTTGTGGACAAATTCCAATCAGGTATTTGACAGGGAGCGTATCTACGAATCCGTATGGGGGCTGGAGGCAAACGGAAATAACAGTGTCGTGAAAGAGCATATCCGAAAAATAAGAGCCAAGCTCCTGGAAGTGACCGAATGGGATTTCATTGAAACAATATGGGGGATTGGTTACAAATGGAGAAAATAAAAAATATGCCGCTGAAAAAGGCTTTCATTTATGTAGTGTGCGGCGCCATCCTATGGATTACTGCATTATCCGGTTTTACCATTTATGGCTGTTACCGTCTGCAGAAAATGATTCTGCCCGTTTCCAATGAAGCAATTCTGACGATTGTCAGTACAGACCCAGGCGGCAAAAAAAATGAGCAGCAGCAGCGGTTTGAATTTGGGAAAGAAACATCGATTCCTGTGGGGTTTGCGGTGGGAATCGACTATGGCAGCGAGCCTGACCCTGAAAAATATGCCGCAGCGGAGGAAAATCTGGCGGTCGAGTTTACAGTGGACAGGATTGACAATAATTTTACTCTTCTGTCTCCTAAGCGGCAGCTTGCTTATACCGCATTATCTGCCGCAAAGATCGTTCTTCCTCTGATTTACGCGACCGTGGGAATCTTGTTGTGCGCCGCCTGGTTTTACAGGGAAAAGCTGCAAAAACCCATTCAGATTCTGATGGAAGCATCTGAAAATATTGCTCATGAAAATCTGGATTTCTCTTTAAGCTGCGGCAATCGGGATGAACTGGGCAAACTATGTGATTCTTTTGAAACGATGCGTCAGGCCCTTGCGGAAAAACACCGTGAGCTTTGGGGTATGGTCGATGAGCGGCGGCGGCTGATGGCCTCAGTCGCTCACGATCTGCGCAACCCGATTTCCATTATGGAAGGATACCTGGAATATCTGCGTACTCATATTCCAAAACAGGATTTAAGCATAGAAGATATGATGAGTATGATTGATCAGACTTCCGAAGCCGCCGCCCGTCTGAAAAGATATACGGATTCTCTGCAGGATATTTACCGCATGGAAGAACAGGAACTGCATAAAACAGTGGTGATGCTGCCGGAATTGCTGAATGACATGACAGACAGCTTTAAACTGCTGACCGAAAAAGAGCAGATTCAGCTGACCGTTACAAACTCTGTACCGACCTGCCGGGTAAAACTGGACGGGCAGATATTTTACCGGATTTTAGAAAATGTATTCGTAAACGCCCTCCGTTTTTCCAGAACTCAAATTCAAATGTACTTTTCGTTGGAGAACCATATGCTGACGGTACGGATTACGGATGATGGCCCCGGCTTTCCGGAATCCATTTTGCAGCAAAATCGCTTTGTGCCGACCACGACCGATAAAACAGGAAAACATATCGGATTGGGGCTGGCAGTCTGTTCTGTACTGTGCCGCAAACACGGAGGCAGTCTGAAGCTGGAAAACCAGGACTGCGGCGGAGCATGCGCGGTCATTCAGATTTTTGCCGACAAATTTTGAAAACTTGAACCAGAGGAACTTGTGCTGAAATAGAGATTACACCAAGTGATCCTCATGGATCAGGAGCAGCATCACATTGCTGTCTTTCCCGATTCCAAATACAAAAGTAGAACCGTATGCGGAAATGCACACGACCCGTAAATGCCTGACAGCACAGGAAAGCGTGGTGCGAATACCTTGTTGTAACGCCCCAGGAGTTTTTTGATAAATGAAACAATCAAATCTTGATGATACAGTTCAGAAATTGGTTTATGGCTCATCTGATGGGACAACCCAAATCGGGCCTATGTTGAATGACAATGAGGGAAATCCAATCGTCCCGGAAATCCAGAACGGATATTATCTGCTGATTGACAGACAAAATGATGCAGAGACAGATATTTTGGATAGGTATTCCTTCAACTCTTTCTTTCGGAGAATACGATATTAATAGGATAAATTGTGATAGGAGATGATGATATGAGCCGCATCCTCGTCATTGATGACGACGTACACATCGGAAATATTTTGGAGGAACTACTGACACGGGAAGGTCACACTGTCTCACGAGCCTATTCAGGTACAGAGGCCCTGCTGGCCCTGGATGCTGCCCGGCCCGACCTGGTGCTGCTGGATCTGATGCTGCCCGGCCTGTCTGGAGAACAGGTATTACCTAAAATCCAGGGTATTCCCGTCATCATTCTGTCCGCCAAGGCTGACATAGACAGCAAGGTGTCCCTGCTGTTATCCGGCGCAACGGACTATGTCACCAAGCCCTTCGACAGCCGGGAACTGCTGGCCCGTGTTGTCGCCGCCCTGCGAAAGCCCGCTCCGGCAGGGGATGTTTCTTTGACTTGGAACTCAATCCGCCTGAACCCCGCAACCCGGCAGGTTTTTGTGGGGGAAGCAGAGTTGCGCCTCACCCGCACGGAGTATGCTATTCTCCGCCTGCTCATGCAGAATCCCTCCCAGGTGGTCACCAAATCCCTGTTGCTGGAGCAGGTGACCGAAGATACTCCCGACTGCACCGAGAGTTCCCTCAAAACCCACATGAGCAATCTGCGGAAAAAGCTACGGGAGGCTGGGGCAGAGGAACCCATCGAGGCAGTATGGGGCATCGGTTTTAAGTTAAGAGAAAATTAGAACTCTTGACTAAATCTGAACTGTTTTCTTAACCGTTTTCTTGACTGTTTCCTGTTATCATGGGGTTATCCGAACAAAGGAGGTACAAATTATGACGCCTGTATTGACCACTAATGGTCTGACCAAACGGTATGGCAAGTTCACCGCTTTGGACGACTTCACCATGACCGTGCCTAAAGGGGCCATCTATGGCTTCGTGGGGCGCAACGGTGCGGGCAAAACCACCCTGATCCGGGTAATCTGCGGCCTGCAAGCCCCCACCTCTGGCGAGTATTCCATCTACGGCGTAGGCAACCGGAATCGGAAGATCGCCAAATTCCGCCGGCGGATGGGTACGGTGGTGGAGAATCAGGCTGACGTGTACGCCAAGCTGAACGTAACCCAGTTGACCTTGGCCCTGGCGGAGAAGGGCTGCGAGGTGCGCTCCATAGAGGAACGGGACGAGAGCCTGGAGGGCTTTTTTATCAACTTAGTAGGGGGTGATGGACATGAATCGACTTTTGTGGGCTAACGCCTCCCGACTTATTCAAGACAGGATTTTCTGGCTCTGCATGGGCTTCATGGGACTGGTTTTGCCCGTGTTCAACGGAATTTTCGGCAATTTCTTCTATACGCTCTCCGCCGCAGTTGTCCCTGCTGCATTTTGCCCCTTGTTTCTCGGTGCGGAGTACAGCGACGGCACCATGCGCAGCAAGATTGCCGTGGGACACAGCCGCCAGAGCATCTATTTCTCTGATTTAATAGTCTGCGCTGTGGCAGGACTCCTTTTCAACACCGCCTGGCTGACCGGCAGCCTGCTGTTTCATCGGGCCATGGAATTGCCCGCAGAACCCCTTCGGTTCCTGTTATGCGCCGGAGGCGTCTGCCTTGCATGGACTGCCGTTTTTACGCTGATTTCGCTGCTAATCCAAAGCAAGGCCCATGCGGCTGTAGCCTGCCTGCTGACCGCTGTGGTCATGTTTCTGTTGGGCTTACAGCTCACCATCATGATCAACGCTATTTCCAGCACAGCCACCTCCGGCTCAGGCACTGCCTGCACACCGACTCCCCTGGAACTGTTTCGGGACATACTCCCCGGCGGGCAGGCCTATCTGCTGGCCATCGGGGACTTCATCACCACAGAACAGTTGACACGGTTCCCGCTCTATTCGCTGGGATTAGCGACGGTCGTCACCATCATTGGCCTGCTCCTGTTCCGGCGGAAGGATTTGAAGTGAAGGAGGTGAATCTTCATGCTCCCTTGGATGCTCTGTCTGGTGCTGCTGGCTGCGGTGATTACCCTCTGGGTAAAAACGCGGCTGCTCCAGTGCGCTTTCGACGAGATCGCTGAGGGCATGACGGAACGGCTGGACGAGGACACTAACACCCTGCTGTCCCTCTCTACGCGAGATTCTCACGCCCGGTGGCTGGCAGCCGAGCTGAACCGTCAGCTCCGTCAGCTCCGGGCACAGCGGCAACGGTATCAGAACGGCGACCGGGAGTTGAAAGAGGCAGTCACCAACATCTCTCACGATCTGCGAACGCCACTTACCGCCATCCGAGGCTATCTAGATCTGCTGAACCAGGAGGATTTGTCTCCAGCGGCCCGGCGATATCTGGAGCTGATCGGTGACCGGGCAGAGGCAATGACCCGCCTCACCGAGGAACTGTTCCGCTACTCGGTGATTCAGTCGGCGGAAAAGCTAACGCTGGAACCAGTGGACCTCCGCGCCGCGGTGGAAGAAGCCGCCGCCGGGTTTTACTCCGCTCTGACAGGTCGGGGCATCCGTCCCGTCATTACCCTGCCACAGATACCAGTGGTTCGGCAAGCGGATCGGGCAGCCCTCGCACGGGTTCTTGGGAATATCCTTGGCAACGCCCTGAAATATAGCGCTGGGGACCTGGAGATTGTTTTGAAGGAGGACGGCGAGATTTTTTTCACCAACACCGCCCCCGGTCTGGACGAAGTGGCGGTGGGCCGACTGTTCGATCGGTTTTTCACCGTGGAGGCTGCCCGAGGCTCTACCGGGCTGGGTCTTGCAATCGCCAAGGCATTGGTAGAGCAGATGGGCGGAGCTATTGGCGCGGAGTACGGAAGCGGGCGTCTTACAGTGTGGATGAATTTTCCCCTATAAAGATTGGACAGATCAACATTTAAGGTATAGGCCAGACGCCTGATGTAACACAACACCACAAAGGAAAGTACGTTATTGATAAATACTGTTCATAGCGATTCGTTGTGGGGGCATTGGCTTTTATCATTTTGGAAATGGCGTTCAAAAATCCCCAATGGTTTAGTGGTCCCCGCCGCTCTGCGGCTTGAAGGCCGCGCGGTACTTCCTGGGCGTCATACGGTACCTGGCCTTGAACTGCCTGTTGAAGTTGGACAGGTTGTTAAAACCCACGCTTTGGGCGATGGAGAGGATCTTGTCGTCCGACTTGCACAGCGCCTCCGCCGCGAAGGTCAGGCGGCGGCCGATAAGGTAGGCGACGAAGCTTGAACCTGTCATCTGCTTGAACCAGCGCATGAAATGGCTGCAGCTATAACCGCAGTCCTG
>CANQAR010000148.1 GCA_947588845.1 uncultured Lachnospiraceae bacterium | reverse complement strand
TTATGCATGGCCGGTGACAGCTCTGGACAATCTTCATCAAATATAATCGGATACTTTTTTGCCTCTGCTATTTCCCGCAGCTGTTCTTCTGTTGGCTTTTGTCCCTTATTAATAATAAACGTTTTGGTCATAATACAGTCTCCTTTCTGATTCCGTTGCTAATCTGGCAGAAATCAGCCGAATACTTTTTTTCCTTTGTTTAATATTACCCCATTTCCTTCCGACGCGTCAATCACTTCCGAGTAAATCAAACCTTCCGGACAATCTCTGAAAAATACTTGCGGCACTCTAAAGATTGTGGTATATTAGACAAAGAAAGGGCATCTGCGTCAACAGATGCCCCATAGGAGCTACCGATAGACGGTTAGCCCGATTATTAAATGCTAAAAATAACCGCATCCTTTGGTCGGGGGGCGGTTATTTTTGTGTCTTGTTACTATCCTTACCGATAGAATATCCTATTCCAAAACAGGTCAAGCCAAAGCTTAACACTGCAATCAAATCTAAAACATCCATAGGCTCAGCCCTCCTTTTCCAGATTTCCTTGCGGATTTCTATGTAATCGGAGGGGCACACTACGCCCGGTAGACGCAGGTTTTGCATCGACCGAAACAGAGTGCAGGACACAGTCCCTCCGTGGGAGGGCTAACCGCCTACCATCCTGGTAGTCCCAAAAATATTACCATAATTCGACAGAAAGTGCAATTTGAAATTTTACTGTCTTTAACGTTAACAATTTAAATTATTTTTCCAGATACACCGCGGCCGCCCGCCAGTTATCCCCCGGCCTGCAGTACAGCTTTCCATCCTCAATCCGGACGTCCACATCCGTATCGGAATAAATTCCTCCGATCTTCTGCGGCGCTCCCTCGGGCAGTGTCAGTTCCAACGTTTCGGGATATTCGCCGCCAAAGGTGTGGATCAGGGCAAACGCATTTCCATCCGCACCGAGACGCACGATCCCCTGCCACCCTTCGGGATGGCGGATGCGCTCAATCTGCGGACTCATCCAGAATGTCTGTCCTTTTTTGATGACCGGCGCGATTCTGCGGTAGAACGCGATGCCGCGATCAATCACATCCCACTGCTCATTCGTCAGATGCGTCACGTCGCCGGACAGGCACATTCTTCCGAGAAACGTATTTGCCACGGAGTACGCGATGCGTTTCAAGCTGTCCGTCTCGCGGATGACAGCCCAGATTTGGCTCTGCCGCGGCAGTATCGCACGGTGCAGGTTCGCCGCGATAATCGGAATCTCCACGCACTCGTGCGCGTCAGAGAAGGATGCCATCGAGGTCGCCGCCATAAAGCCCGGCTCGAGACGGTGTCCGCCGGAGGCACAGTTCTCCAGAACGATTCCGGGAATCTCCCGTTTCACTTCCTCAAAAAAGTCCATCGTTGCGGCCATGTTCCGGCGCAGCCCTTCTCCCTGGGATTCCGCACCGTCGCAGCCGATGCCGATCGTATCATTATAATCCACCTTCATATATTCAAAACCATATTTTTTCAGAGTTCCTGTCACGCGCTCCCTCAGATAATCCCGCACCCAGGGATCCGTCATATCCCAGAAACGGCGGCGCACTGTCGTGAGAGGCTGTCCGTCGCGCTTCAGCAGATGCTCTGTCAGATGGAACGCGTCCGAAGCATGGCCGACATTCTCAATTTCAAACCAGATGCCCGCTTTCATGCCCTCCGCGTTTATCGCTTCCACGGTCTTCCCCAGGCCCTCCGGAAACAGCGTTTTCGAAGGGATATAATCGCCCATGCTGATGTCCCACGGAACACCGTCCGCCTTGTACCAGCCGCAGTCGATCACAAAATAAGAAAAGCCCTTTCCGTGAATTGCCTTCAGAATCTCTGTGATCTTCTCATGGGAAGGATCGCCCCAGGTCGTACAGTACTCGTTGAAAATGATCGGAAGCTCCTGCTCCGACTCAGGCGCCGCGTCAGCCGCCTTCTCTCCCGACTGAGTGAGACGCTGGCAGAACGCGTCGATGGATCCAGTGTGGGCCACAGAGACGATGGCCTCCGGCCCGGTAAAACTCTCCCCCGATTCCAGGTACTTCATCCAGTGACCGAACTCCCGATCCGCCAGACCGCCGCTGACTGCGATGTTCTCATCGACCCGGTAGATCTCCATCTGCCAGGATGCCGGATGCGCCAGCTGTGCGCCCCAGAACACATGTGTTTTCGTATCCTCCACCGCGAGGAACGGGAAATAATGGTCAACCGGCATTGATCCGACCTGGCCGAAGCGCTCACAGCGCACGGCATCCATCCCCCAGGACGATTCCAGCTGCAGTTCCTCTACCGACTGCGACAGAAGGCGTCCTTCCTGGCTCCAGCGCGACTGCAGCCTATGTACCATGATATCGCCGCTGCAGTCTCCCGGCAGATAAGGCGAAATTCCAGTCAGCGAGAAACTTTCCAGCATTTCCAACGTAATTCTGTGACCGCTCCGGTTCTCATACATGCAGATCATGCGCACAAAAGGATCCCCCTCTTCCCAGGAAACCGTGTGCACCGCGCGGTATCCGCGCGCATCCTCCAGCACAGTTCTGACGCACTGCCGCCCGCCGTCTTTTTCAAGCGTCTGTTCTTTTAAGATCAGACTCATCGCGCTCTCGCCGCAGCGCAGCGTATTTCCGGGCGCATAGCCTCCCTTGTAGACATCCCCCGCAAGCTTCACCTGCACAAGCGGGTCCAGCGCCGCTTTCTTTTCAATCCCTTCCGGGACGGGACAGTCCGCCGGATACATCGTCAGACCAGTCCTTCCTTCTTCATCTGAGATGTAGCACAGTATCATATCCCCAAACTGGTATTCTTTCTTTCTGTTCATTCATAGTCCTTTCTCCGCGATTTGCGGTCACATTTTTCCTTTCTTTCCAGTCAGCAGCTGCAAAAATTAAGGACATCTCCTGGAAAAGTCTGTCCCTGTTCAGAAGATGTCCTTTTTTCAGGATAACAAAGCGCAAATTACATCCTTTTATCCTTTCACTGCTCCCACAGTCATTCCCTTGATAAAATATTTCTGCAGCGACATAAACAGGATCGCAATCGGCAGCACCGAGATGACAATCGCCGCCATTGCCGTCGTATAATCGCTCGACTGCGCCGAAAACAGCGACGAGATCGACACGGTCAGCGTCTTCAGCTGATTTCGGCTCACGTAGAGGCTCGCCAATAGATAATCATTCCAGATCTGGAACGCCTGCATGATGATCAGCGTCGCCATCGCCGGCTTCAAAAGCGGAAGCACGATGCTGAAGTAAGTACGGTAAACTGAACAGCCGTCGATGCGCGCCGACTCCTCCAGCTCAATCGGCACCGTGTTCATAAAGCTCGTCATCAGGAAAACGCCGAACGAAATCCCCGTCGCGATATACATAAAGATAATGCCGTAACGGGTATTTGTCAAATTAAGTTTATAGCCGATGATATAAATCGGAAGAAAAAGCGCCTGATAGGGAATCAGGATTCCGACAATAAAATATACATAACAGAATTTAAAAAATTTTCGTTTGCAGCGGGCGATCGCCCAGGCCGTGACTCCGCAGAGAATTGCCAGAACGAACACGCTGACCGCCGTGTACAGAACCGTGTTGAGGAACGTCACGCCCATGTTCAGTTTGTCAAACGCCGCCCTGTAGTTATCCAGATTGAGGGACTTCGGAAGCGCCAGCGGACTTTCCAGATACAGCTCCTTCTTTGTCTTAAACGAATAATTGACGATCACAAAGAGCGGAAAGAGATACAGGATCGCCACAAACGTCATCAGGATCTGAACCGGCCAGCTGCCTTTCTTTGTGGGCATTTCTTCTTTTTCTTTCTTCTTTTTCATCACATCTGCACCTCCTTCTTTCTCAATGTGTTTACCTGCAGCATGGCGACCAGAAGCAGCGCGAGCACCAGCGTCACCGTCATCGCGGAGCCATAGCCGTACTGTCGGCCGTTGATCGCCGTCGTATAAGTCTGATAGATGACCGAGGTAGAAGCCCTGCCCGGACCTCCTTTTGTAGACGATACCAGAAGGTCATACACCTTCAGGGAACCGGTGGTGATTCCTACCACGCAGATCGTGATTGCCGGCGCCAGCATCGGGATCGTCACATGGAAGAAGCGCTGTACTGCGTTTGCGCCGTCCACGCGCGCCGCCTCATGGAGTTCGGCAGGCACGGACTGCAGTCCGGCCAGATAGATGAGCATCCAGTAGCCGACCCACTGCCAGTTGTTCGCGATCAGAAGACCGCTAAGCACCGTGTCGCTACTGCCAAACAGCAGGAAATTAAACTTTGTGCCAAGGAAATCATTGATCGCCGGCAGAACGTTCGAGAACATCTTCAGCCAGACGAAACCGACGATCAGCGCGCTGACCAGACAGGGCACGAAAAGCGCCGTACGGTAAATCTTCTGCGCACGGATTCCGCTGTCGAGCGCTACCGCGAACAGAAGCGCCAGCACATTCTGGATGATCGTGTTGCCGATCGTGAATTTTATTGTGAACCACCACGCGTCGATAAATTCTTTGTCATGAAACAGATCAATGTAATTTTTCAGTCCGATAAACGGTTTCTCCACGGACATTCCGTCCCAGCTCGTCACGGAATAGCGAACTGACAGAAACAGCGGGACAATGAGGCCGATCGTAAAAATAACCAGCCCGGGAATCACCAACAGAAGATACTGGCGGAACATTTTTTTCTCCATATAGATTTCCTGCCTCCTTTGTTTATTCTTCAAATCAAAAACCCCGCGGGAAAAAATGAGGGCCGCCCTTTGGCAGCCCCCTCTTTCAAATCTCAGCCTGCACTGCTCGCGTCAACTCTTCCGTCGGAAGCTGCCAGAGCATCCTCAAATGTCGCGTCGCCCTGAAGCCATGCAGCGATGTCCTTCGCGTTCTCCTCCTGGAAACCGCCCCATACGAGCTGGTTGTTGCCAAGCGTTACGTCGACGATCATGCCGTCAGCGGCGTACTTGTCGATATCTTCCTGGCTCGGATTCGCAAATGTCGGCGTCACGTCCTTGAGCATAGACGCCGTTTTTGTATAATCATAAATCTCAACTGCCAGATCCTTGTTCGTTGTCAAAACTTCCAGAACTTTGTTAACCGCATCCTGATGCTCGGTGGAAGCGCTGGTCATGATCGTGATGTTCGGCTCGAAAATCAGCTTGGAATCTCCGGTCTGGTTCGGGAACGGGAAAATACCAAAGTCAAAGTTCTCATCGATATCAAGGAAGTTCTGGATGGACCAGGAACCGGAAACCTTCATGGCCGCCTCGCCAAGAACCATTCTGGCGTCGCAGTCTGTCTGCTCCAGAGAGAATGTATCCTCGTACGTGTTATCGTAGATCAGTTTATTGTAGTTGTAAGCGGTCTGCGCTTCTTCGCTGTCAGAGAAACTCACCTCGCCCGCGCGGAACTTGTCGCCCCAGGTCGGATCATTGTTGAACACATCGTTCATCATGAACTGCATCGTGACATTTCCGATCGACCAGGTATCCACCATATGGCTTGCAAACGGCGTGATTCCCTTCTCGTTGCAGTCGTCGATGATCGCCTGAAGTTCATCCTGCGTGGTCGGAATCTCCCAGCCGTTCTCCTCAAACATTGCCTTATTATAGTAAACGCCCTGATACAGCGCATTGTACACAAGACCGTACGTCTTGCCGTCGATCGTCACGTTCTCTCTCGCGGCGTCAAGACCTGCGTCCAGATACTCGGAACCGATCTCCGCAAGGATTCCCTGCGGCGCGTACGTCGCGACGTCCTGTGCCTTGCCGATCATGATATCAGGCAGTCCGGACTGCATGTACTGCTGCATCTTCGGCTGGAAATCATTGCCCCAGTCCACACACTCCCACTCAAGTGTGATATTGGGATATGCCTCCGCAAGCGCCTCATCGATCATGTCCTCAATGCCTGCGTCCGTCGTAGACTGGCCGGCCAGAACCGTCAAGGTGACTGGCTCTTCCTCCGCGGCAGCCGTCATGGTCAGGCACCCGAAAGAACTTACCGCCATGGCGGCAGCCATACAGGTACACAGCAATTTTTTCTTCATTTTAAAAGCCTCCCTTTCTTTTCATCTTCCGATGCGATATTGATGGTTTCAGTATACAATTATTTTTACTGAATCCACTAGGACAAAACTGGTTAAAAAAGTTGGCTTATTTTGAAAAATCTCGTTCATTTTTCCTCCAGCTGCGCCCGGTAATCCCTTGGGCTTTTCCCTGTGATCTTTCGGAACACCTTGTTAAAATACGTATAATCGTCATACCCCGTCAAAAACGCAATCTCCGTAAGGCTCAGTTCTTTTTGCACCATGTATTCCTGCGCCTTCCGGATGCGCGTCTTCGCGATATACAGCATCACATTTTCTCCGGTTTCCTGCCGGAACAGACGCGAAAAATAAGAGTTTTCCACATGAAACTGCTCCGCAAGAGACGAGAGCGTGATATCCTCAAAATAATGTTCTCCAATGTAGGACGCCGCCCGGCGGATCAGCCCTCTTGTCGTGTCAGGGACAGCTTCCTGCCGGATCGAGAACGCGAAATCGACAATACCGTCTAACACCTCGCAGAGATAGTCCGCGTCAAGCTGTTCCACCGCCTTGTCCGCCAGATCTGTCAGATTCGTCATTGCCACCGCATCCTGCGCGTTCATGTCGGCCGAAAACAGATTCTGGATCAGGTTCACAATCTTGCTCACGGCCTGCCGCATCTCCAGATATCCCCACTGTGTATCCCCTTTCAGAAGCCTGCGAACGTACTGTTTCGCCTCTTGCTGCTGATTTCTCCGCAGCATCTGCTTCAGCTCCTGCTCCTTCACATCGTCAAAACGCAGTTCCAGCTTCTTTTTCTGCTCCTGCACCTGCTCTTTGCAGAACAGAAGCTGATTTTCACGGACGTACCGCCGTGTCATCAGAGAAGCGATCGCCTGCGTATATGCGCGCCAGAGACTGTCCAGCGAATACGACTGTTCGCTGACCACCACCGTCACCGGGGCATCCGTAAGTTTTCCAAAACAAGCCAGCATCTTCTGCGCGAGAACCGCAACCTTGGCCGGATCGTCTTCCGTTACAATCAGAAATTCGCTGGAGCGGTAAATATGATTAAAAATATATACTTTCTGCTTCCCTGCGATCTCCCGCATTTTCTTTTTCACGGAAAAGGAAAGCAGATTCTGGTCGTACTGATTTGCCGCGACCAGTTCCCGCATATTGTGAATCTTTATCAATACAAGTCCGGCCGAGGCGAAATCCAGACCTCCTCCAAACGCGGCGCCAGGCAGAAAATTCTTATCGCCGTCAAAGGCGCTGCCGGCCGGGAAGGGGATTTCCTTTCTTTCCAGCAGACGGCTGAACTCTCTGTCCTGAATGAACGACGACGCTTTCTGAAGCTCCAGTCTGCGGCTCTGCTTCTCGCTGATCTTCTCAAGCGCCTTTGAGAGCGCGTTTGCCAGATCGATCTTTGTGACTGGCTTCAGCAGATAGTTAACCGATCCCGCCAGGAAGGATTCCTTTACATAATCAAAATCATCATACCCGCTGATGACAAACGAGATTACATCCGGATACCGCTCCTGAACGGTCTGCAGCAGCTCCACACCGCCAATGTAAGGCATGTTGATATCCGTGATCAGGATGTCCGGCTTATCTTCCTCCATCCTTCGCAGCACTTCCTCCCCGTCCCGCGCCGGCTCCAGACAGACGAGAGAATACTCCTCCCACTGGATCATGCGGCACAGCTTTTCTCTCGTCCAGTACTCGTCGTCCGCGATCAGGACCTTATATTTTCTGCTTTCCATAGCGCCTCCTCCATCTTTCTGCGCGGAATTGTAAGAAACACCCTCGTTCCTTTCCCTTCTTCGCTCTCCACTTTCACCCCATAATCCGCACCGTACAGCATCTGCATGCGCGAGTGAATATTCGCCAGCCCGATCGATTTTCCCTGTCCGGAAGGATTCCGCAGCAGTTCCTCCAGCCTGTCTTTGCTGATTCCTACCCCGTTGTCTTCCACCGCAATTTTCAGATTATCCTGCTCCTTGTACGCCAGAATACGTACTTTCTTATCGCCGCGCGCATTTTTCAGTCCGTGACTGAGCGCATTTTCCACCAGAGGCTGGATCGAGATGCGCGGCAGCGTATCCTGCAGGACGTCGTCCTCAATCTCAAATTCATAAGACACTTCGCCCTGCATGCGGACATTCATGACGTAGATATAGTTTTTCAGATGCGCAATCTCCTTTGCCACCGTGGAAAACGGATTCTTCATGTCAAGACTGTAGCGGAAAATACCGGACAGCGACTGACAGAGCGCACTGATCCCCATGCAGTCCTGCAGCTCGGCGATGCTGCTCATCGTATCAAGCGTATTGTACAGAAAATGCGGATTGATCTGCGCCTGCAGCGCCATGTACTCCGCCCGGTTGATCATCAGTTTCGCCTCATATTCGCTGGCGATCAGTCCCTCAATCTGATCCAGCAGCTCATTGAACGCCCGTCCCAGCTCCCCGATCTCATCGTCCGGCAGCGGAGTCATGCGCAGCTTCGTCTCTCCACCTTCAATCCGTTTCATCGTGACGGTCATACGCTCCAGCTTCCTCGTCAGGCTGTGGGAAAGCGGAAATGACAAAATAACGGCCGCCGCGCTGACCACGATCCCGATCAGCAGCAGACAGCGGTTCAGCGTGCGCTGATTTTTCTCCAGCAGATCCCGCGACATCAGCGCGTAGCTGCCCAGATTATACCGGTCCTGATCCACCCGGAAAAAGACACGGTCTCCCGCACCGATCATCGAGTCTTCACTCACGGCTTCCGGCGCACTTTCTTCCTCTGTCTGCGCGCCAGAGACTTCCCCTCTTTCCTCTGTCTCATCCGGACTGCGGCTCTGAATTTCCTCGCTGACCCGCTCATAATACGACAGATCCGCTTCCGTCAGCTCACCGGTCGAGGTGATTGGGATATCCCCGTCCGGCTGAACCCAGACGTAATTTTTGCCGCCTGCCGTATATTTTTTCATAATACGCTGCAGGACCTTTTCATCCGCGTCGCAGACCGCATAACCGACCAGCCGTCTGTTCTGATAGAGCTTCACGACAAAGCGGACAATCTGCCGCTGCCGGTACTTATTGTAATAGCTGCTGATGAGCATGACCGAATCATCCGAAGCCACGTAATCCTTCACGATCTGTGCGTTCGTATCCTGCGTTCCGTCGTAAATATCCGTGGGGTAGGTATGCCGCGGCGTCATCGCCTTGCGGTAGGTGCTGATGATCTCATGATCTTTTGTGTACAGATAAAGGGCAAGCACACCGAGGGACGTGTCAAAATTCTCACTCCCGGTACGAAAAGCCAGGCGGTTCCATGCCTCCCGCATCCCGTCAATCGGCGCCTCTCTCCGAAGATCCGCGATAAAGTCACTCTCATTGTACAGACGCAGCAGTCCCGTCTCCACCGACCTCGCGTAGCTTTCGATCTCATTCTGCATATTCTGCATCAGGCGCAGACTCTCCTCCTTCGCCTCCTGATAAATAAGCTTTGAGGATGTGCGCAGATAAAGCGCCGTCTGCAGAATCAGGGCCGAGAGCGCAAGAGCGAGACAAAGCGCCAGTACTTTCCAGCGCATGCGCGCGCTTTTTCTCTGAATTTTCATATCCATGTCCGTTTCCTTTTTTTATTTCTTCCCCATCATACTACACTTTACAATAAAAGCCCAGTCTCTATGCAGAGGCAGGAGGCAAATTTCTTTGCCTCTCTGACTATGCATAAGAGACGCTAACATGTATGAGCAAAACAGTGACGCGAACGAATGTGAGCGGCACGATTTGCGAATACATGCAGGATTGCGAGAGCTGTGAAACAGCGAAGCAATCCGTGGGCTTTTATTATGAAGCCCAGTCTCTATGCAAAGGCAGGAGGGGGCTGTGAAAAAATAGAGCTGTTCACAGCCCCATTTTTTCATAACCCCTCTGCTTTGTATCGAAAACAGGAAAAA
>CANQAR010000147.1 GCA_947588845.1 uncultured Lachnospiraceae bacterium | reverse complement strand
AAAACACCTCCACATATTTGAAACCAGCATATCAAATATATGGAGGGATTCACAGACACGGATTATTACCTACTTACCATAGAGTCACAAAATCTGCCTCACGAACTTTACCCGCCTTTCTTCTTCTCCCCCAGTTTCCTGATCAGGCATTGCTTCTCAAAAAACGCGGCGCCATAGCAGATCACACTGCGGTATCCTTTCCGAAATTCGTCCGCGTATCTCCGATCGTCAATCTGCTCTGCCGCTTCCCGGCAGCCTGCCTCAAGACCGGACTCCCGGTTTACGCGCTTTACTTCGAGAATCATCACACGCCTTTTGACCCGGTCATGCACAACTATATCCGGCCGTCCATATCCCCACTCCCGGTTTGACGTCACAGCATATCCGCCTCCTGTAAATATTCCCGCCATAAACGCATGATAGAAATCTTCTTTATAATCGTAATAGCTGATCGTACTGAACAGAAGATCAGAAATAAGCTCTGTCGCTTTGGAATCATCCCCATCCCACATGGCGTCAAACAGCTCGCTGCGGTCCGCGGCCGCCATGCTTTCCTGAAACCAGTTTCTCACAGTTTTCTGAAAAATAACCCGGATCTCCTCATTCGGAATCCTCAGAAGAACTCTGCCTGTTTTTTCTTCTGTACGCTCCGGAGAATCCGCCGGAGATGCAAGCGTTAGATAACCTGTCATATAGAGAAGGCTCCACAAATTTTTTTCAAAAGAATGAATCGCATCACAAGTCAGATTTTCGTTATAATTCACACCTTCACTGTCCCTCGAGGTGATTTCTGTGCGTTTTGCACAGAAATCCCGAGAACCGCGGCGCGAAATGCTGCGAAAGCAGCATTTCTGTGCATCGCGAAGCGTTGTTACGTTCGCGACCTGTAAGGGAGGGAACAGTAACAGATTTTCTTCAATTTCCTCTTCAATGCAGCCCCCCGCGAGCAGAGTTTCAAATTTGCCATTCACATCCAGCTCCAGTCTCTCACTGCTGTTCGCAAGCTCTATAAATGTGTGCAGGATTCCATTATGGCTGGTATTCTCCCAGTAACTTTTCGGAGATGTTCTCGGATTGTCCTGAATCGCGTTGACATGATTCAGAACATCCCACGGACAATAGATCTCTGTCTCCCCAAACAGATATCCGTCATACCAGCGCCGGGTTTCTTCTGCGTGATCTTCAAACCCGGTATCCCGAAGAAGCCTCGCCACTTCTTTTTTTGTAAAGCCAAAATATTCAGAAAAGCGGGGTTCTGTTATTGTATGAACCACCAGGTTATTCATCCCTGTAAAAATACTTTCTTTGGCGATCCGAAGACAGCCTGTGATCACCGCAAACTTTAAGAACGGATTTGTCTTCAGCGTCCTGTTCATCAGGCCTCGGATCATACTGTGCATTTCTTCATAAAACCCGTTCTCGCTGGCCTTTGCCAGAGGGACGTCATACTCGTCAATCAAAAGGATCACCGGCCTGCCGTAATGCATATCCAGCAGGCGCGTCAGGAAATACAGGGAATTCTGAAGCTGGACTTCACTGGCCTTCGCATTCCGGCATTTTTCAAACATTTCTTTGTCATCTTCTCCCAGAAGGCTGCTTTTAAGAAGATAATCATACTGTCTGTATAAATCCGAAATACATATTGCCAGTTTTTCCTTTGCGTTTTCCAGCTTCAGATCGTCGACATCCTTTAAAGTCAGAAAAATTACCGGCCACTGATTCTGCCATTCCCGGCATAACTTTTCATTTTCCGCAACAGCCAGCCCCCGAAAAATCTCTCTGGTGTCCTTTGAAATGTCAAAGAAATTCGCCAGCATGCTCATTGCCAGTGTCTTCCCAAAGCGGCGCGGGCGGGTAAACAGATTTACTTCAAAAGGTTTGCAGAGAAGTTCTTCAATCAGCAGCGTTTTATCAATATAATAGTATCCTTCCCGGCGGATCTCTTCAAATCTGTCAAATCCCAGCGGCATAACGATTCTGTTCATGGATATCCTCCCCTGCCTTCACGCAGATTTACAAATTCCTTATCACACCACAGCCTCTCTCCCCGCTTTCGTGCAATCGAGCAGGAGGTGGTTTTTCCCTCCTGCTCGCCCGCGTGACCCGTGTGCTGCGTCAGCAGCTGTTCTCCTTACACGGCCTGCGCACCAGACAGGAGGCGGTTTATTCTAAGGTAAAGTATACCGCTGTTTCCACTCAAAATCTATATCTTTCTTCTGTAAGAGCGAACTCACACCTACCGCACCCATAGCAGAATTTTCATGATTTCCTCCAAAAAAATCCGCAAATCCGCATAAATTCTCCAAACTTTATGCAAGAATTGGAGAGTAAAAATTCGCTCCTGGTACTATAATACAATTACAACAGAGATGAGAGAAAAACAAACATCTCAGAGAAAATGGTTCGAAAAATCTTGCAACTTATAAATTTTTTATCAAATTATCACACAATTTAAATATTTACAGGAGGGAATTACTATGAAGAAAAGATTTGTTGTTTGTATGGCTGCTGTTTTAGCAGGTGGTTTAATCGCAGGTTTCGCACAGACCGAGATGACAGAGGAATCCACGGAAGTTTCCGTCTCGTCGGACGCTCCTACTCTCGCATATGTCGTAGCTGAGAGAGATGAATTCATGGGACTGCTTGAAGAAGAAGTTATCAAAGCCGGCGCGGCGATGGGTTACGATGTTCAGTCCTTCGATTCTTCCGGATCGAGCGACAAGCAGTATGAAATGATGGAAAACGCAGTTAACAGCGGCGCAGAGGCCATCATCGTCACCGTGACAGATTCCAGTATTGCTCCCACACTTCTGGAGAGCGCAGGCGATGCCAATGTCGTATTCATCAACCGTATGCCGGACGATACCTCGATCCTGAACGATCACGTCGTATACGTCGGTTCCAATGAGGACGAGGCAGGAACCATGCAGGGCGAGGCACTGGCAGAGTACTTTAACGAGAAAGGCCAGACAGATGTCCGCTACCTGATGCTTGAGGGTACCGGCGGACTGAATCACACCATCCGTCGTACCGAGGATTCCGTAGCGGCGCTCAAAGCAGGTGGCATCAACGCGGAGCCTGCATGCGATCCGATTATGGCAGACTTCAAACGCGTTTCCGCTTACGATCAGGTGACGCAGCTCCTTTCCAGCGACGATCCGGTAGAATTTGACTGCATCATCTCCAACAACGACGCAATGGCATGCGGAGCTATCATGGCCATGGAAGACGCAGGACTTGATCCGACAAGCATCCCGATCGTCGGCATCGACGCTCTGGCGGACGCAAGACAGAACATCATCGACGGCAAGATGCTGATGAGCGTTTATCAGTCAGCAGAAGGCCAGGCACAGAATGCCGTAGAAGCCGCGGACCGCATGATCAAGGGCGAATCTCTGGACGACATGTTCAGCGAGGAAGATCCTTACATCGTATGGGTACCGTTTGAGCCGGTTACCGCTGCTGACCTTGCAGAGTGATTCCTGTCTGATCAAAATAAATCTGCTGTCGGACAATTCCGAAACAGACGGACTGATTTCCATCAATCACTGATTTGACAATCATCAAACCGAATTTTATCCCGCAATTAACAGTTTACCTCTTTAAAACGCGCCGTGCTCATTACGGGCACGGCGTGTTTCAATGAAATCACCGCTTCTTTTTCATATTAACACTTTGCATAATATCTCCCATAATGATATACTTAAGGATAATATAATTTTAAAAATTATTTTGCAGACAGGTGCAGTGCGCCCATTTTGCATGTTTTCCTGTCCTGGTATACATGCAGCAAGGAGGTAATATTATGCAGGTTGTTTCCCATTTTGAACCGCCAAAGGCAAAATCACTGTTCGCGCCCGGCGGCGAACCTCATCTGAGGGCCATCTCACAGCTGGACTTTCCGCCGGAGGACCAGGCGATGTTCGCAGCCCATATCCACGAGGATGAGCTGGAGATCGTACTGATCGCAGAAGGAACAGGCACGCGCCTGTGCGGAGAAGAACGCTATTCCGTTCAGAAAGGAGATCTGCTCATTCATAATCCCGGCGTTGTTCATGAAGAAAATACGGAACGCGGAAACACTCTCAGCTATTCCTGCATGCTGACAGGCATGCGGCTTGTCGGGATGCCTTATAATATTCTCCTGCCAAAAGGCGAATGCCCGGTTCTGCACACAGGAAGTCAGTTTGAATCAATCCGGACGCTTCTTGAACTGATCTGCCGTCTTCTTCAGGAACAGCCGACGGGATATCCCGAGACAGTAGGCTATCTGCTTCAGTCTTTTGTTGCCGCGGTGATCGGCCTTCTGGAAGAACGGCGGCAGAACACAGTGGTTGAAGCGGCAAAGACAGAGGACAAAGACAGAAATTATATCTGTGAGCTTGCCAGACAGTATATCAATGAGAATTACGCGGAAGAACTGACGCTGGAGAAGATCAGCAAGGCGCTGCGCATCAGCCCTTCCTATCTTTCCCATATTTTCAAACAGGGAACCGGCTATTCCCCCATGCAGTATGTCAACCTGCGGCGTTTGGGCGAAGCGCAGTTTCTTCTGATTTCCACGCAGGACCGTCTCACGGAAATCGCGCTGAAGACCGGTTTTGATACCTCGAATAATTTTTATAAAATGTTTATGAAACAAGTGGGAATGTCTCCCTCGGATTTCAGAAAAATCTATTTTCGGGGAAGAAACGGAGAAAATTATAATTGAACTCTGTCCGGATCCTGATCAGATCCCGATTGGGTTCTGATCGAAAGGAGTTTTTTTCATGCAAAAAAACAGGCAGAAACGTTCATTTTTCCAGAGTCTTGCGCCGAATGACCGGTACATGATCGGAAATCTCTTTTTTCTTTATCTGATCCAGGGTGTGTTTGTTATTCTGATCGGCTCGATCCTCCCGATGATGCAGGAGGAATATCATCTGAGCTATCAGGTCGGAGGCTTTCTGATCTCCGCCCACTCGATCGGCAACCTGATCACCGGACTGATCGCCGGCCTTCTGCCGCTCGCCATCGGGCTGAAGCGGTCGCTGATGCTGCTGAACGTACTTCCGTTCGCCGGATTTGCGATCACGCTCGTCACCGGGAATCCGTTTCTGCTGATCTTTGCGCTTCTGCTGACCGGAATCGGCCGGGGCGCAGTCAGCAATTACAACAACCAGGCCGTCAGCGCTCTCTCCGGCGGTTCCGCCGCTCCGCTGAACATGCTGCACGGTTTCTTCGCCATCGGCGCGGTGTCGGCTCCTCTGCTGGCGCTGCTCTTCTCCGGAGACGGAAGCGGCTGGCGGCCGGCGGTTTATGTCGTCATCGCTCTGGGCGTCATCTCCATGATCTCCTCCGCCTTCATGAAAATGGACAGCGTGCCCTACGAAAGGCCCAAAAAAGGCGCCGACTCGTTTGGTTTCCTCAAAAGCAGGCAGTTCATCCTCTCCATGGGAATCATGTTCTTCTATCTCTGTGTGGAAGCATCTGTCATGGGCTGGATGGTAACTTATTATACAAATTCCGGTGTTGTGTCGGCGGATTCCGCGCAGATGCTGAATTCTCTGCTGTGGGTAGTCATCCTGGCCGGAAGATTCTCCTGCAGCGCCCTTGCTCAGAAGCTGTCGGCCGGGCGCATTATCATGATGCTGTGCACGGGAATTGTCGTTTTCCTCGGAATCCTGCTGGCCAGCAGCAGCATCGTCCCCATGCTGATCGGGACGATCGGACTTGGACTTTCCCTCTCCGGCATGTACGGAACCACCGTCGCCAACGCGGGGGATGTGTTTGGAAAATATCCGCTGGCCATGGGCATTTTCATTACGTTCACAAATATCGGCTCCGTGATCACTCCCTCCATCATCGGCGGGATTGCGGAGCAGACCAGCATCCGTACCGGTATGGCCGTGCTGCTGCTCCCGGCGCTGCTCGCGTTCGCGCTGGCAGTCGTCAACCTGAGGACACAAAAGCAGTCGGAGCGCAAGGCCGCCCGCACGCGGGTTCTGGCGTAAGATTCAAATCCCCCGCTTCCCTGCAGCACTGCAGGAAAATGGGGGATCTTCTTCTACTCCATTCCAGATTTCAAACGAACGCATCTGCATTCAAATCCACGACAAAACTTCCGGAATATTATTCTTTTATGATATCCAGCTCTGTCAGATTAATTCCCGATGCCTGTAAAATGACTTATTATTTTACAACAGCAGCTTCAGCACTTCTGAAACCTTCTTCACCGGAATAATCTCCAGCTTGTCCGTGACTTCAGATGGAATATCATCCAGCTCATTCTTGTTCTCCGCCGGAATCAGAACCTTGCTGATGCCTGCCCGCTGCGCCGCCATCAGTTTCTCCGGAAGCCCGCCGATCGGCATCACACAGCCGCGCAGGGAAACCTCGCCGGTCATCGCGTACTCAGTGCTGACCGGTCTGTCCGTCATCAGGGAAGCCAGCGCCGTCACCAGCGTAATGCCGGCGGAAGGTCCGTCCTTCGGCACCGCTCCGGCCGGGACATGAATATGAATATCATGATCCTTGAGCTTCCCGCACGCATCCGGATACAAATCCTTGACCACACTTAACGCAATCTGCGCCGACTCCTTCATCACGTCCCCAAGCTGCCCGGTTATCGTCAGCTTTCCTGAACCTTTGAGCAGTTTTGTCTCAATGAACAGAATCTCGCCGCCTGCCTGTGTCCAGGCCAATCCGGTCACCACGCCCGGAATCGCTTCCTTCAGCTTCCGCTCATGACTCGACGGCTTCTTTCCGAGATAATCCGGCAGACTTCTGGCGTTCACCGTCAGCATCTTCCCATCGCCCTTGACAATCCTCACCGCGGCCGCGCGGCAGAGCACATCCATCTGCTTTTTCAGACCACGCACGCCTGCTTCCATCGTGTACTCTTCGATCGCCTTCTGGATTGCCTTGTCCGTAACCTTCAGATCTGTCGGGCGGATACCTGTGCTCTCCATCGCTCTCGGCAGCAGATGCCTTTTCGCAATATGAAATTTTTCAACCGCCGTATACCCCGAAAAATGAATAACCTCCATACGGTTCAGCAGAGGCTCCGGAATCGTGTCCGCCGAGTTTGCCGTGCAGACAAACAGCACATCAGACAGGTCGTACGGCACGTTCATGTAATGATCGGTAAAATTATTGTTCTGCTCCGGGTCAAGCACTTCGAGAAGCGCGCTCGCTGGGTCTCCGCTGTAATCCCGCGAGAGCTTGTCAACCTCGTCGAGAATCACAACCGGATTGGAGACGCCGCTGCGCTTCATCCCTTCCATAATCCTGCCCGGCATCGCGCCGATGTAGGTTCTGCGATGCCCGCGGATTTCCGCCTCGTCACGCACGCCGCCGAGACTGATTCTCACATATTTGCGGCCGAGCGCCTTCGCAATGCTCTGCCCGATGCTCGTCTTGCCTGTGCCGGGCGCGCCCACAAACAGCAGAATCGAACCCGCCTGCTTCCTATTCAATGCCATCACGGCGAGCTGCTGGATGATCCTTTCCTTGACCTTTTTCAGTCCGAAGTGATCCTCGTCAAGAATCTTCTCCGCCTCCGCCAGATCGATTTCCTTAAATTCCTCTTTCTTCCAGGAAAGACTCGTCACAAAGTCCAGATAATCGTGCAGCATCCCGTACTCATGGCCGTCCTGCCCCTCCTGCTTCATCCGGTTCAGAACCTTCTGCGCCTCGAGTTTCGCCGTCTCGTTCATGCCGGATTGTTCGATCTTGATCTCAAAGCTGCGGACATCCGAGACATTCTCCGGATGCATCTCGTCGAGCTGCTTCTGCAGGTAATCGATCTGTTTCTTGATCGCCGCCTCGCGGTACATCTTCTCATGGCGGTCCTTCTCCGCATTCTGCGCTTCCTCAGTCACCTCTGTGCGCTCGATAAACTCATGAACCGTCTGCTCGATCAGCGCGCAGCGCTCACTCCTCGAATCTGTCCCGAGGAATGCATATTTTTCCTCCACGGTCAGATCAAGCAGGTTGGAGATCGCGCAGATCATCTCGTGCATGTTTCTCCAGTGCAGCACATAGCTGCGCGCCCAGACACCCCATGGAAATTTCTGCACAAACTGCAGCAGCGACGCTCTCAGCCGCTCAAATCTCTGGCGCAGTTCCTCCTCAGAGATATCCTCCACATCCGGTCTCTCTTCCCCCTCGGCCGCAAGCAGGCCGTTCTCCCTCGACACTTCCAGAACCGTGGACCGCTCGACTGTCCGGATCTGCAGGCTGCCTTCTTCGTCAATTTTCTCGATCACACCCTTGACCGCAACCGGCATGATATCCTCAAGCGAAAGAGATCCCTCCACTTCCTCCTGTTTCAGCATCAGAAACAGGATCTCGCTGCCCGGCTGCAGTTTCTCCTCCGGAATATTTTTATAAATATCTTTTTTGAAGTAAAAGACCACATCCGGAAGTAAAATAATATTATAAACAGGAATAACCGTCATAAAACCCTCCTTTGCGTAAAAACCCCTCTGCTGTCCTTTTCACGTTACGGTTCACACTCCCTCGAAGTGACGTTCACGACCCGCAGGGAGTGAACAGTAACCTTTTCACTGCCGCAGCCGCCCGCACGCAGTATGACGCATAAAAATGCATTCATCCGGCTCAGGCAAACCGCCGCCGTACTTCACAGCGTACAAAGCCTGCACTTTTTGTCCGCCAGTACGCTCATGTGTAATATAATACATAATTGTTAGCACTGTCAAGTGGTGAGTGCTAAAAAAGTGTGAAGTATCTGTGAAACAGCTGTAAATACAACATTTTCAGCCTTCCTTCTTTCCGGGAAATCCCTGTTTTGTACCTTTTCTGAAAAAATCCTGCTGCCAGATATTTTTCCAAAACCCCTTGTGTTCTGCTGCCGGATGTGCTATATTGAGAACAGAAAAAGGAACAACCGCCCACAAGGGGTTGACCTAAAATAGCGATAACATAGAATTACCACCCACTACCGGCCAAAGTATAAGGGTGGTTTTTCTATGCCTTATAACATCAATGACAGATCAAGTAAATGAATGTCAGCAATGCCAGGATGAATAAACCGAACTGCATCAGATCATTGAAACTGAATTTGTTCTTCATCAGCACCACCCCCATTCTATGTAGAATAGAGGTCAGCCACCCTGCAACACGATTGTTCCTGTCCGTATCTTAGCATATAAGATGCTCTCTTTCAATCGTTTTTTTGCATTGCAGAGGGAAATTTCCGGCTTTTAGTTACGGTTCACTCCGGGTCATGACCAGTAATATGATCCGTTTCCATTTTCGGAAATTTCTTTTCCGTTTTCCTCGCAATTATCAACCTTTTCGTTTATAATATCGTACAGGAAAATGAGACAACCGTCAAATATCTTTGGACAGAGAAATACGTAGTCTGCCGCCTGCAGAAATGGTCCCTGTTCATTCAGGCTGCGGCGTAAACTGCAGACAAAAAAACAGATTTGTTTACGGAAAGGAGTATCATTGCGTCATGATATCAGCACAGGAAAAATTATTTACTATAGAAGATATCTATGCTCTCCCGGAAGGGGAGCGCGCGGAGCTTATTGACGGACAGATTTATTATATGGCTCCGCCATCCAGGAAACATCAGCGCCTGGCAGGTGAGCTTTTTGCCGTGATCAGGGAATATATACAGAAAAAAGGCGGTCACTGCGAGGTGGACATAGCCCCTTTTGCCGTCTTTCTGAATGAACATGACAGAACCTACGTGGAACCGGATATCTCCGTAATCTGCGATCCGGACAAGCTGGACGACAGAGGATGCAATGGCGCTCCGGACTGGATCTTGGAGATCGTGTCTCCCGGCAGCAGACAAATGGACTACTTTATCAAATTATTTAAATACCGCTCTGCGGGAGTCAGGGAATACTGGATCGTGGACCCGGAAAAAAACAGGATCACCGTCTGGAATTTTGAATCAAATCATACGGAAGAATTTTCGTTTTCCGACTCCGTTCCGGCCGGTATCTATGAGGATTTCACCATAAATTTTTCAAAACTGAATCTAT
>CANQAR010000146.1 GCA_947588845.1 uncultured Lachnospiraceae bacterium | reverse complement strand
GCAGATTACCATGTACATACGCAGTTCAGCGATGATTCCGTATACCCGCTGGAGGACGTGATCAGGGACGCTGTTTCCATGGGACTGGATGAAATTTGTATCACCGATCATGTAGACTATGGAATCAAAGCAGACTGGGACAGCGGCCAGGAGATCCGTTACCGTAACGGGGAGCCGTTTGCCAATGTGGACTATCCCCAATATGTGGCGCAGATCGCTGAACTTCAGGAGAAATACAAGGACGCAATAAACATAAAACTGGGATTGGAATTTGGCGTCCAGACGCACACGATCCCGCAATATGAAGCCCTTTTCCGCCGTTATCCCTTCGATTTCATTATCCTGTCCATCCATCAGGTGGAGGACAAAGAGTTCTGGACGCAGGATTTCCAGCAGGGACGGACCCAGAGAGAATACAATGAACGCTACTACGAGGAAATGCTGCGTGTGGTCCGAAACTACAAAAATTACAGCGTGCTGGGTCATATGGATTTGATCAAACGGTACGATATGGCCGGGATTTATCCGTTTGTAAAGGTCAGGCCCATGATTGCGGAAATATTGAAAATTGTGATCGCTGACGGCAAAGGGATCGAGGTGAATACCTCATCTCACCGGTACGGTCTGACAGATTCCATGCCGTCAGATGAGATTTTGCGCCTTTATAAAGACCTGGGCGGAAGTATCATTACTATTGGCAGCGACAGCCACGCGCCGGAGCATTTAGGGACATACATTGAGGAAGCAAAAGCACAATTGAGGGAGATCGGATTTCACAGCTTCTGCACTTATGACAAAATGAGGCCGGTTTTCCACCCGCTGTGACAGGATGAAGGATCAGTCATGAAATGTAAATGCCCTTCGGGGGAATCACTAAAGTTTACCGGAAAAATCTTCCCTGATTATCATCCATATTGTGTTTCTTGATTTTCATTTTTTTCGCATAATATTTTGTATCTGTATAATATTTTGTAAAAGATGCTCTACTGTATCTGTCTGATATTTCGCCAAGGAGATAATTTCCGGCTTCGCGCTTTTAACAGCTACAGGATATCCAACCAGTTCCAGCAGCTCACGGTCATTGTCGTTGTCTCCTATGGCCATACATTCCTCCGGCATAATTTTCAGCCAGTCAAGAATGTGTTTCATGGCAGCTGCTTTGTTCACATTGAGCGGCATCATATCCAGCCAGTCATTACCGCCGGTCACTACGTTACAGCGGCTGCCGAATCTGTTTTTCCAGTAAGCTTCATCACTTACGCCGCCTTCCCGGTAAAGAGACACTTTCATATACTCTTCGCTGGTATGAAGGATATCTGGTACGATTTCCACATCATTTTTTACTACGTCACGCATGTGGTAATAAAATTTCATATTCTTGGGCTGGACGTAGCATCTCATCACTCCGGACACCAGAACCTCCGCTCCTTCTGTTTGCTGAATCGTCTGAATCAGTTCCTGCCCCAGGCGGCGGTCCATATGTTCCTTGTGCAGCATCCTGCCCCGATAGAAACTGATGCAGCCATTTTCACAAAGATATCCAATCTGATCCCGAACAGGCCAGAACAACCGCTGCAGATTTGTATACTGCCTTCCGCTGGCGGCAAAAAAGAGGATACCGTTCTGACGAAGATTATCAATCAGATCATAAACGACCGGCGATAAAGACTGCGCTCCATTCAGAAGCAGCGTCCCATCCAAATCGCAGGCGATCAACTTTAACCGTGCCATACTGACCACTCCCCTGATATAAAGTTTATATGGATTTTTATCTCCAGGACTGATATAATAATATCATCTAATTTCTGCTCCTGTTAGGATAAAAACCGCATATTTCTATAATAATACAGGCAAAATCGAGATCGGAAGTGATTTTATGGATAAAGTACGCTGCAATGTTACGACTGACAGGAATGAGCGCCAGCTGGAGCAGCACGGCAGCGCATTGTTTCCTGCAGGGTTTTACCATGGAGATCTGACAAACAATTTCGTGACCTGGCATTGGCATGAGGAATTGGAAATAGTCAAAATTCAGCGTGGGAAAATTGCAATAGGCACCGGAAATTCGTCCGTACAATTAGAAGCCGGAAACGGATGTTTTATAAACGGAAATGTCCTGCACAGCTTATGGAAAGCTGACAGCGCCCCCTGTGAGTACCGTTCTGTCGTGTTCCATCCCAGGCTGATCGGCAGTATGGACAGCATATTCTGGAGCAATTACATCCAGCCGCTTAACCGTCCGGGTTTTCCGCAGTTCATCCGTTTTTCAGGCCAGGAGGAAGACTGGTTTCCCGCACTTTTTTCACAGCTGTGGGCACTGCAGGAAGAAAAAAATACCGGATATGAGAATGATATCCGATATTTTTTAACGAAATTTGTAATAAACCTCTCCTATACCCCGGAAAGGCAGCAGCATCAATTTTCCAAAAAAGAACTGCGTGACATGGAGCGGATGAAAATCATGTTAGCATTCTTAAATGAAAACCTGTCAGAAGAACTCACACTGGAGAAGATTGCACAAAGCGCCGCCATCAGCGAAACAGAATGTCTGCGTTGTTTCCGACGGAATATTGGTATGACTCCCATCCATTTTTTAAAGGAATACCGTCTCCAGCATGCTGCAGGTCTGCTTCGCTCTGGACAGGGCAGCATATCCGAAACAGCAGCATCCTGCGGATTCCTAGATATGAGTTATTTCAGCAGAGAATTTCGCCTGTTTTACGGTGTAACACCAACGGAATACAGAAAAAGCAATTTATAAAGATCATCTGCTGTTTTCTGTGATTTCAAAGAAAAAATCAGGGGGGCTGGGTGCGTATTTTTCTCCCTCCCTGCCTTTTCAATAATGGCAAGCACATTTATATAATACTCTCTCCAAGAATCCGAAAACTCCGCAAAGCCTGCGTATATCTACGGGCATATATTCGGCAGGCTGGGAATCCTGGCGGGGAGCATCCGCAGATGGGTCTGTATCCCCCTTTCCATCCGTCTCCATGACGGCCTTCAGGCTGCCTCCGGATGGAAAGAATCCTGTGTTTCTTCTGCTTCCCATGTGGTACAGATGGTCCAGGATGCTTACCGAGCCGTCTCCGTCCTGGGGGATTCCATCCTCCTTCTGGATCGGTACTTCCTGACTGTCCCGGCACCGGAAACGCTGAAATCCCTCAATAAAGACGGACAGTTTTAGCTCTCAAGGTTTTTTAGATGAGAGAATTATGGCTCGACAAGGTTTAACCCGTGCGAACATTATAGGGGCCGCCATAGAGATGATCGAATCGAAGGGACTGCACAGCTTTTCCCCACGGGAACTGGCAGGCTCCATATAAATAAAAGCGGCATCGCTATATAATCACATCAAAAGTTCAGACGAACTCCACTCTGAGACTGGCTATTACGCCATTTTGGAACCTTTGATACACTTTCCGTTAAAGCACGTCTTATAAATCATCGTCAAGATTCTTCTTCCGCAATCCATTGTTTCAGTTTTTCCTGAAGCAGTTTCTTATCTGGCAAATACAGGTTATACTGTGAGGCATAAATATTCGCATCTTTCGGTAATGTAATTTCTACCAAGGCATCATTGTTTTCCTTACACATCAATATTCCGATTGTAGGATTTTCCTCGTCAAGTTTTTCATAGCGGTCATAGTAATTCACATACATCTGCATTTGTCCAATATCCTGATGAGTCAATTTATCTACTTTTAAATCAATCAGCACATAACATCGCAGCAGCCGATTATAAAAGACCAGATCCACATAATAATTATCTTCGTTAAAAGTAAATCTTTTCTGTCTTGCTTCAAAAAGATATCCTTTGCCCAATTCAAGTAAAAATTTCTGCAATTTATCAATAAGTGCCGTTTCCAGATCGCTTTCCGAATATTTCGTTTGTTCTTCCAGACCAAGAAATTCTAAAACAGTAGGCTGTTTCACAATATCCTGTGGATTGGCAATCACATTTCCCTCTGTTGCCAGACGCATTACTGCGTCTTTATCTCTGCTGAGCGCTAATCGTTCATACAAGCTGGAATTATACTGTCTTTGTAATGTTCTGATTCCCCAGCCGGATTTTGCGGATTCTATCTCATAAAAACTTCTTTCATCGGCATTTTCAATTCGCATAAGCTGCAAATAATGTGACCATGACACCAGAAAAGGCGGATCTTCTTCCAATTGCCTAAACACTGTTTCGGTTTTTTCAATTGCAAATTGCCTAAACACCGTCTCGGCAATACGATCTTTATAATTCAGATAAAACCGTCTGAAAAATTCCAAATTGGCTTTTGAAAAACCCTTTCCAAACTTTTCTGTCAAACTATCTGACAGCGTTCGAATTACTTTTTGTCCATACTTGGCACGTTTTTGTCCCCTCTGCTGCACTTCCACAATCCACTTTCCAAGTGAATAATATGTCATAAGCTGTACTGTATTAACCTGTTTTGCCGTAAGTCTCCTTGCATACTGTATCAGATCGATAGAATTTTTAATTAAAGTATCTATACCCCAATCTTCCTCCGCCATCTCATTCAAATGATCCATGCCATTCTCCTTTCAGATACACATTGGTTCCTCTCTTTGGGCAACAGCAGTTGTTGCAGATTTTTCACCAACTGAAGTCTTTTAACATATAACACAGTTTTTTCGAGTGAAAGCACGGCTTATAAACCATTGAATATTCGTTCTGGGTGTGCATTTTGAATTTCTTGTCCCAAATTTCGGACAAAATTTTGAGAAAAAATCCGGAAATGCACACCCCTCGAAAAAAACTGTTCTCAGCGTAAAACTGGAATTTATTTTTCCGTTTTACTCATAAATGAACAACTGATTGCTACAAACAGTCCCAATAGAATCCACGGTAATGCCGCTCCCATAAAATCAACAACCATATTTTTCCTCCTTTCAAATATCGATTTTTCTTTGAGTATATCAAAAATATCCCCGGCTTTCAACCGCACAAATGCAATTCTCAACAATGCTATGCTTCCCACTCATCCGGCAAATACAACAGATCCCCGCGATCATCCGCCTTGATCTTCTCCACCGCATACCGCAGCCATTCCTTCGGCGCAGGAATATTCCCGGCGCATGGTATCCGCCACAGCCAAATCGAAAAGTCATAAAAATATTACAGCGTCCTGTTTCATAATTCTTTTGATAATATTATGTGATTTTGTATAATAATTCTTGTCTTTTGTGTAATATTATGTATAATAATATCGTAAGGAAATCAAATACCGCCGCAGCCTGGAAAGGAGACGAAAAAATGGAAAATGTAAATATTCCCGTGGGAACCTCCGATTTTACGGAAATCCGGCAAAAGAATTATTATTATGTTGACAAAACCGGGCTGATTGAAGAGCTTCTGCGGACCTCTGCCACAAAAGTCACCCTGATCACCCGTCCCAGGCGTTTTGGAAAAACGCTCGGTATGAGCATGATGGCTGACTTTTTTGATATCCGAAAAGACAGCGGCGCCTTGTTTGAAGGGCTGTCTGTTTCAAAAAATCAGGAGCTTTGTAAAACCTGGATGAACCAGTATCCCACGGTTTTCGTATCATTCAGAAATGTGGACGGACTGGATTTCCAGCAGGCCTACGCAAAGCTCTACAGTACTATTGAGGATTTGTACAATGAACATCTTTATCTGATGAAAAGTACAGAACTCAATCCGAATGACCTGCGTTTTATCCAGAATATTACAGAAGAAACGGCAGCTCAGGTTCACATTGAAAACAGCCTCCTGCGGCTGACCCGAATGTTATCTGCGCACTATGGCAAACCCGTCATTCTTCTTATTGATGAATATGATGTTCCGCTTGCAAAGGCAAGCGCCAAAGGCTATTATCGTGAAATGCTGAGCGCCATACGGGGCGTCATGTCCGTGCTCAAGGACAACCCTGCGCTTGGCTTCGCCGTTGTCACGGGCTGCCTCCAGATCGTGAAGGAAAGCATCTTCACCGGCACCAACAACTTTGTGACGGACACGATCTCCGATGGCAGGCTGGATGAATACTTCGGATTCACCCAGGAAGATGTGGACCGGCTCCTTTTCGACACAGAACTTTCCGGCCATGAGGATGAGATCCGGGAATGGTACAACGGCTATCTATTCGGAAAGTGCAGCGTTTACTGCCCCTGGGATGTGATGAATCATGTGAGAAACCTGCTGCTCGATCCCTCTGTGCCGCCAGCCAGCTACTGGGAACATACCAGCCATAACGACGTTATTTATCAGTTTATCAGCACAACCGAGGCGGACGTCAACGACAAGTTCGAGACGCTGCTCGCCGGAGGGTATATTATCGAGCCGATTGAGCCGCACCTGACCTATGACATCCTCCATTCTTCGGAGCGGAACATCTGGACGCTTCTTTACTTCACCGGGTATCTGACAAAAATGCGTCCGGAAGACATCCCGGAAACCCCGGCGGACGGGAATCTGGCCCTGACCATCCCAAACGCAGAGATCCGGAAACTGTTCCAGAAAAGCGTCAATGAATGGTTTCTGGCAAAGACACAGGCCAGCGACCGTTCGGAGCTGTTTGATGCCCTGTGGAGCGGAGATGCAAAGCGTCTGCAGAATTTCCTGGACGACACGCTGTTCGATACGATCAGCTACCACGACTATCAGGAGAGTTTTTACCACGCGTTTCTGGCGGGGCTTCTCTCCCGGAAGGGTTATAAGGTAGAATCCAACTATGAGAACGGTCTCGGCAGGTCAGATATCGTAATAAAGGACCGGAAGAACCGGCGCGCCGCCGTGATTGAGACGAAAATCACAGACGCAGAAAGTAAAATGACTGCCGCCTGTGAGGACGCTTTAAAGCAGATCGAGGAGAAGCAGTACGCTGTCTCCGTCAGGAGAGCCGGATACCGGCAGGTAATCTCCTACGGTATCGCGTTTTATCAAAAACAATGCCGCGTAAAAAAATCCCCATCTCTTAGTTATTAAGAGATGGGGGCACTAATACGGTTCCATCCTGATAGTATTCCTTGTCAGTTTTCATAGCCAGCGCTGTTCTGCACGATCCTGGAATTTTTGTTTCCGCATTCTGATATCCACATACATGAAATCTCAAAGTTCCAGCCGCATCAAGCAGACCCAGCCAGCTTCTCTAACCAACTTGAATCCATGTTTCTCATACAGGTGCCGCGGCCCCCGGTACTGATATGCGTAGGAATCATCGGTAAACGGGTAACCCTCAACAGCACAAAAGCCCTCTTTTCCAGCGTCTTCAATCACACGCTGGAGAACCATATCAGCTATCTTTCTGCCGCGATATTCGGGGGCTATATCAATACAGTAGATAATCTTTGTCGTTCCAGATACAGGCTCAATGGTAAAAAAGGTATCGTCCCGAATGATTGGATCATACGCAGCCTTGTCTCCGGCATTACACCAGCCGATGGGAACAGCACCATCATAGACAAGGTACCCCGTCATAATGCCGGCATCAATAAGTTCTCCCGCGACAGACTTTCTGTCATCCCGCATAACAGCACTGCCGTCAGTTCTGTATTCTATATCATTCTCACTTCGCAGATGACTTTCAAGGCAGTAACAGCCGGCCCATTCGCTGTGATCTGTGAAAGCACGGTTATCGAAGAAATCAAAAAAGTCTGCCTTTTTCCCGGCTGTCAGCTTTTCAACATGGATAAACATAAATCCGCTCCTCTCTTATTCCCCGCAATATGCCACGGCATTAACCTGAAACTGCAGTCCTGACTGGCCTCCCACATGAGCAAATTCCGTCTGGATCGATTTTCTGACAGGATAAATGAAAAAATATAAAAAGTTCCAATCTGCTGCCATATTCTGGGACAACCTTTGATACAATTTCCGCGAAAGCAATAAGCCGTGCCAGACGCTGACAAAGACAGACGCGGGAGCTTGCTCACAGGCGTCTGCTCTTTGACAGCGGATGATAGGGCGCATGCCCGCGAACGAGAAAAACACAGTTTTTTCGAGTGAAAGCACGGCTTATAAACCATTGAACATTCGTTCCGGGTGTGCATTTTGGATTTTTTGTCCAAGATTTCGGACAAAATTTTGAGAAAAAATCCGGAAATGCACACCCCTTGTAAGGCGGAGTTGGCACAGCAACAAACAGGAATGTGTTAATCGATTCCAAAGGCTGAGTCATATTTGACCACGCCCTTAACTTGAGGCGCATCGTCTTGCAATTTGAATGCCATGAAGTATTCGTCCTGCACTTCAAATGGCGCTTCTATTCCGTATAAACTTGCTGGAAGATAACCGGCACGCGGGTAATATGTCGGGGAACCCAGTACCACCGAGTAGTCATACCCCAACTGTTTGGCAATACGATGTCCCTCACGGATAAGCGCCAGTCCGATTGCTCTACGCTGATATGCCGGAAGAACAGAAAGTGGCGCGAGAGCAAGTTCAATGTATTCTCCTATGGTAATTTTGGTAAAAAGGATATGACCCACGATTTTGCCATCTTCCACAGCCACAAGGGAAAGTTCTGGAATAAAGGATGAAGTGGCCCTCAACGCTTTCACAAGCTCCTGCTCGTTTCCATCGCTATGTTCAGCATGAGAAAATGCCTCTGTTACGACCTGAAAGACTGAATTATAATCGTCTGCTCGTTCTTGCCTTATTTCCATACACGCACCGCCTTTTTAGGAAACTCTTTATACTGTCAACTACCGATTTTTCTTTGAGTATATCAAAAATATCCCCAGCCTTCAACCACACAAATACAATCCCCAACAGCACTATCCTTCCCAATCATCCGGCAGATACAGCAGATCCCCGCGCCCGTCCGCCTTGATCTTCTCCACCGCATACCACAGCCATTCCTCCGGCGTAGGAATATCCCCGGCGCATGGTATCCGCCGCATGCTTGCGGCGCGCCGGATCAGGACTATTCCACCCCTTGGCAATGCGGGCCGAAATATACGCCCTCATTTCCTCCACCGTAACATTGCGTTTCCGCGCCAGCCACTCAAAAACCGTTTCCGGCCTTTCCATAGAAACCGCCTCCCTCGTAACATCAGAACGTATCCGCCATAGCCAAATCGGAAAGTTTCGGGAAAAAAGTCGAAAAAATATTCTGCCGAAATACTATCCCCATATGTATATACATTTAAGGAACCATTCCGCGATACAAAAAGAGCCAACCTACATATAGTAGATCGGCCCCGCAAAACAAACGCATACTGCTCCCACCCGACTTTCGCCAGGCATCGTCCGCATATGAAATTCCTTAAAGCACGTGTACTTCAAATATCCAAAATCTCCCCATGCACAGCAAGAAAATCTTCCCCTATTGGACGCGGCGGACGGACATTCATCAGAGAACGGAGCAGCTTCTTCTGTCCATTTGTATCATTAGGAATCCGCAAACTATGATATTCTGGTATTTCGTTCACCAGCATTTTAATCAGGAATGATCTTCTCTCTGACTGTGTCATGATACCCCTCTTTTCACGACAGCCCGTGCCGGACAGACCTCATAGCAGTTGCCGCAATGCAGACAATGTTCTTGTTGGATGACCACCGGCTTTACCGAAATGTCGATACATTTCTGCGGACATTTGGAATAACAAAATTTGCAGCCAATACATTGATCGGTCACAAAGTACCCCTCCGGCATTTCTATTCCGCCCCCAAAAGTGAAGGCCGCCCGTTCAATCGGTTTTTTGGAGAGATCAAACCACTCACCGCTCCCCTCATAAATTTGAAATACAGTAAGGGCAGTCTGGCTTTCGGCTGTAGGATAGATCTCGCTCATGTATGGATTTTTCTCAAAGAGCCTGGGCAGCAAAGCACTGCCTGACTCCCGTACCCTTCCACGGATGGATACCGCCACGCACGACATTGTATCTGTGCCGTTGATGCCGGTCAGCGCAACAGCGCCCCGATTAACGAGACGGTCATAAAAGCCTTTGCCTTTTGCGGTCAGAAAATAGAGTCCATTTTCGTCATAATCCATCATATCAATAGCAGCGGTAGCGGGAAGCCCGTCATCATCCACGGTCGCCACTACCGTAGTATGGATT
>CANQAR010000145.1 GCA_947588845.1 uncultured Lachnospiraceae bacterium | reverse complement strand
TGTAAAATTCCAGAACGGCATCCGCGAAAAATTCCGCCATTCCTTCTCCATACTGCTGTTCAAACGTTTCCTTCAGCTTCGAGTTTGTCCGGTACCCTTCCGCCATTTCCCGCATCATCTGGCTCTCATCCTTCAGCCGGAACATCTGCCGCGTCACAAAGCCGTATTCCCCGATCACTTCTTTCACATCAAAAGAGGTAACCGGCATCTCTCTTCTTGCCGCCAGTTTTTTCATGACGCCATCCAGCCGGGCCTGATAAGCCTGCACAGTCTCCATCCCGATGGGATTCCTGCTGCCTTCCAGCAGGGCTTCCCTGTCTCCGCCATACCATTCCAGAACTTTCTTCAGGTTTTTCTGTGACTGTTCGCTTCCCATCTGCTCCTGAAAATGCTGGCGGAACTCTTCTTCGCTGCCAAACTTTTCCATCACCGCCTTTTTCTGTACCTCCGTCATGTGTTCCATCTGTGCACGGAAAATACTGTCAATGTCCTCCTGACTGAAAATCTCAAAATCCATCTCGTTGTTCCCTCCTAAAATATTATCGATGCTGTCAATCAGCTTTTCCAGGCGCTCTTTTTTCATCACCAGCATACTCCGCTGGCTCTGCAGCACCCTGTTTCTGTCAAGGGCAGGATCATTCATTATGGATTTGATATTCTTCAGCGGCATATCAAACTCCCGGAAGAACAGAATCTGCTGTAAATCCTCCAGGGCTTTATCGTCATAAAGCCGGTAACCCGCTTCACTGACCATGCTCGGCTTCAGCAGGCCGATCTCATCGTAATAGTGAAGCGTGCGCACGCTGATACCTGTCAGGCTGGATACTTCTTTTACTGTTCTCATTTCAATCATCCTCCTTTGACAGTGTCAGCATATCCTATGACGTTCCGTGAGAGTCAAGCATTTTTATCAATTTTCCTTCAGAAGTCCCAACGTGATTCCGATCCACAGCCGCTCCTGCCAGTCGTCCCAGTTAATCCCCGTCAGCTTCTCCACCCTCTGCAGGCGGAACAGCACCGTTGTTCTGTGGACAAACAGCGCTCTGGCTGTCTCGGTGACATTATAGCGGCATTTCATGTATTCCTTCACTGTCTTCACCAGCTCGGTGTGTTCTCTCTTGTCATACTCCATGAGGGTGCGTATCCCCGGATGATACAGCTGTCCCGGCCCAAGCTCTCTGGTCGCCTGACTCCGGAAAAATGGCAGAATCATAGTTTCAAAAGGATAATCCCACGAGGTGCTTTCCGACTGCAGCCCCAGATCCAGCGCGTACTGTGCTTCCAGATAATAGCGATGCAGCAGGGAAATGTCCGTAAATTCATGACTGATTCCCGCCCGGCACAGGTTATCCCGCAAAAACACGGACAGCTTCTGGTGTACCTCCCAGTTCTTCTGATTCGTCACGGAAAGATTCCAGATACAGCATACCCGCTCATTCTCCTCCAGAACGCAGCAGTCATGAAAAAGATCTTCAATCTTCGACTGATAATAACGTCTGGTAACCGAAGCATTCTCCTCCATAAACTGAAACTGATAGACCTGATACATGTGATCCTTTTCCCAGCCGCGTACACTGAGTTTCCGCCTGATCTCCTCCGGACTTTTGGGAAGTCCCTGCAGCAGCTCTTTCATAATCTCATAAAAATCATACAGGACTCTCTCCTGCGTACGCTCCTGCTCGTAATAGACAAACATTTCCGCGATATTTTCCCCTATATATCCGGCAAGGGATAAACCTCCCGCAAACAGACTTCCCGTCTTATTCTGAATCAGAAACCTCGCCTCATACTCTCCCCTGACTTTTATATTATAACAATAAGAATATTTTTTCTTATCCAGGCGGTAATAGCAAAATGCTTTATCATGCTGAATCGCAGTCCGGAAATTTTCATCATCCATCAGATCGCTGACCACTTCCAGAGACATGGTTTTTTCGTCGCCGACCCATTCATTATAAGTTTTGTAGCTGTCCGAGAACGCAATATACTGAAGATTTTTATCCACCAGCACAGATATCAGACCATACGTCCGCTCAATTTCATCCAGTATCTCTTCAAAAGCGGCGTGTGTATAAAACAGGCGCTCGATATGCATCCTCCATTCATAAAACTCCTGAAAGATTTCCTGAAGGACGTTGATCAGCTGGTACAATTCGATGGAATCATTTACGGAAATCCCGCAGCAGCCATGCATATCCGCAGTGTCTTCATACCGGATTCCAATGCACAGCTTCCCCTTCTTCTGAACAAATTCTTTCAGCTGTTCCTTTTCAACAATATATAGCAGATCAGTCCGGAGCCGCTCTCCATTCCAGACCCGGAAACCTTTCACGGAACAGTCCTTTCTTATCAGACTGCTTTCAATGATATTATACTGCCTTTCCAGAAACAGACAGATGATTCCGACCGTAATATCCATCGTGTTTTTCCACACCCCTTTCCCATTCCCGCGAACAATGAGCCACTGTTGTCTGCATCAGGATCTTTGATTTATATTACTACAAAATATAGCAGTACAGGACTTTTTTTCCAATAATTCTCGTATTTTTCTTTTCCCTTTCAGCGTTTATAATAAGCTTACAATAATAATTACTGGAAAAGGAGGAACATCACATGAGCGACACCGTAACAAAAGAACAGAAATTATTTGCGGAACGGTTAAACAGAGTCGAGACAGCGATACATCTTGGAACCCCTGACAGAGTTCCTGTTTTTGCTTTCTTCGCGTCCTACATCCAGCGGCTTTATGATTCGTGCTACGCCGATCTGTACTATAATTTTGACAAAGCAGGACAGGCCGCGATTCAGTTTTTTAAAGACCATCCGCTGATGGATATCGGTCTTGCTCCCCGGTTTACGAGCGGAAAGGCAAATGAGATTGCCGGCTCGTCCATGATCGACTGGCCTGGAAGACCTGGAAGCATCGTCAGCAAATACAGCTCTCACCAGGTTATCGAGCGGGAACTGATGACGCAGGAAGAATACCCGGAAATGCTGAACGATTTTACGGGATTCATGCTGCGGAAATATCTTCCCCGCGCCTACGGAAACCTTGCAGGAACAGCGAACCTGCGCTTTACTCCCACGGTCGTGCTCAGCACAAGCCTGCTCTCCCCGTTTTATTCCCCGGAAGCGCAGGATACCTTCCGGAAAATAGCTGAAGTTGGCGCCAGGGACGCGGAAGCAGCTGCAGAAAGCGCGAAATATTCAAAAATTATCACTGACATGGGATTCCCTCCAATGATGACCGGAATGTCGGAGGCTCCTTATGATATTCTCGGAGATTATTTCCGCGGCACGATGGGAATCTTTGAGGATCTGACGGATCCGGATATGGCCGAATACATTGATCAGGCCTGCGATATGTTCGCGGAGCAGCAGATTCAGGCTTTGCAGTATTTCCGCTTCGCTGATATGCCTGTGAAGAGAGTCTTCTTCCCGCTCCACAAAGCTATGGACGGATTCATGAATGACAAACAGTATGAACGTTTCTACTGGAAGCCGCTCAAGAAGATCATGCTCGCCCTCATCGATATGGGCGTGACTCCGTACATCTACACAGAGGGACCGTACAATACCAGACTGGATTTCCTGACTGATGTGCCGAAGGGAAAGGTGCTCTATCATTTTGAGACCGTCGATATGAAGCTGGCAAAACAGAAATTAAATGGAATCGCTGCGATATGCGGAAATCTTTCCATCTCCCAGATGGAATTTGGATCAACAGAAACTGTCATCCGGGAAACGAGAGAACTGCTTGAGACATGCGCGCCGGGCGGCGGATACCTGTTTGATTTCAACGGTTCTCTGGAAAACTGCAAGCCGGAAAATATGGACGCCATGTTTGAGACGCTCGAAAAATACGGAAAATATTAAGAATTACCTTGTGAACTTAACCTGATTTTTTCTTGATTTTCTGCCGCTTAGGGCTAAAATAAGATTATATCGTATTTTAGCCCTAAGGAGGTGTCTCGTGAACTACATCAAACGCGATCTGGAAGACAAAATCACCACCCTTTCAAAAGAATATTCCTGTCTGCTGATCACTGGCCCAAGGCAGGTCGGCAAGACAACTGTCCTGCGTCATCTGGCCGCCCCGAACCGCGGTTATGTGACTCTGGATGACCTGGAAGAACGGCGCATGGCCAGAAATGACCCCGCATTGTTTCTGCAGATTCACGATCTGCCGGTTCTTATTGACGAAGTGCAGTACGCACCCGAACTGTTCTCTTATATTAAGATTGCCATTGACAATGGGGCTGCCCCCGGCTCTTTCTGGCTGACCGGCTCCCAGGCATTCAGAATGATGGAACTGGCTCAGGAATCGTTAGCCGGACGTGTGGCAGTCCTGCACATGCCGAGCCTGTCCCAGCATGAGATCTATGGTTCCGGCCCAAACAGGCCGTTTACTGTCGACCTTACCGCTTTAAAAGAAAGAAAAAACACCGGCATCCCTGTCAATATGGACGGCATCTACGAGCGGATCTGGAAAGGGTCCCTTCCCGGTTATATCAGCGGTAAATTCACAGACCGCAGCGTATTTTATTCCAGTTATCTGCAGACTTACATTGACCGGGATGTCAGCGAGCTGGTGTCTCTTACAGACAAACTGCAGTTTCAGGATTTTATCCGCGCTGCCGCCTGCCGGGCCGGACAGATGCTGAATATTCATGACATTGCTCAGGATGTCGGCACATCTGATGATACCGCCAGACGCTGGCTGCAGGTTCTGGAAAAATCAGATATCATTTTCTACCTGCGTCCCTACTCCAACAATCTGCTAAAACGCACTGTAAAAACTCCAAAAATGTATTTTTTTGATACCGGACTCGTTGTATACCTGACACGGTACACTTCTCCGGAAATCCTGCAGAACGGCGCAATGAACGGCGCAATTCTGGAAAACTATGTGGTTTCAGAAATCATGAAAACCTACCACAATGCGGCGCAGGACTGCCTTCTCTGGTATTATCGGGATAAAAGCAGCAATGAGATCGATCTGGTCATGGAAAGTGACGGCAGACTGAATCCTCTGGAAATCAAACGCTCCGTCAATCCGGGAAATGAACTGATCCGTACCTTTTCTATCCTGGACAAAGGTTCCGTGCCAAGAGGAAAAGGTGCTCTGATCTGCATGCGCCCGGAACTTTCCGCCATTAACGCCGATAATTATATCGTTCCGGTCTGGATGATCTAATCCGCTCACAATGCGGCGCGGATATCTGAGCCGACCGGAAATCCCTTTCCAACAAGGATATTATTGCCGCAAAATCGGAAGTCAAACGGAATTGAGCAGGAGGCGTTTTTTCTCCTGCTCATCCGCGCGGCCCGGGTGCTGCGTCAGCAGCTGATTTCTCTGCCCGGACCTGCGCAAAAACAATCGGAGGCTTTCTGTCCCACAGAATATCTTCTTCTGTAAGACAGGAAGTCTCCGGCTGTCACCCGTCTGAGTCCTCCCCCAGTTCTGCAAAAATCAGTCCCAGCAGTTCCCAGGAGGCATCCCTCTCTTTTTTCTGCTCCGGCGTCAGCCGCTCATATTCGCACAGCATCGGGTGCTGTCTCTCCTCGTCATTGCGCACGGGTCCCCAGCTCCAGTTATGATAAATATAGAACCGCAGCCACCGCATATGTTCCAGCCTGCGGTATTCTTCCCGCGCCGTCTCCGATGATTTGGTCTCACAATATTTATGATAAGCCATTTCCGCCACCGGTCCGGAAAGCTCCGTAATCTTCTCATTTTCCAGAAGGATACGGATCTTCATCAAAAGATGGTCTGCCGCCACAATTTTAGACTGCTTATGAAAATCATCCAGTTCGTCCCATCCCAGTGTTGGATAGGAAACAGATTTGCAAAACAGATCATTGATCACAACCGCCGCATGATTCAGATCCGCCCTTATGATCTGCCGCAGCGTATAAATTTCTTCATTGGTCCCGAAATAGGACACTCCCGGAGCCATCCGGCTGCTCCGCAGATCGATGCGTCCCCGGGTCTTATAATACCGGCTCAGATTCCAGAAAATATTCCATCCTTCCTGCTCGTCGTCCTCGCAGATAATAATGCGGTCCGCCCTCTCCAGAACCTCGCGCTGTTTTCCCCAGAATTTCTTATGAAAAATCAGAGAATCCTGCACATCGGATTCCTGATTCAGAGAAAACACCTCGTGCAGCCTGTCATGCAGCGCCAGAAATTCTTCCGCATTGCCAAATATGTGATACGCGACATGCTGGGAAGTCGAGATGACATTGGTCAGTATGGCCCGCTCCAGAATACTCCACCCGTAGTTGCCGAACCCGATGATCACGATCGTGTTCTCCTTCGCGCACAGCGGCCTGGAAAGCCAGTACTGCCGGGCACAGCAGTCATGACTGTGAAAAAAGGTGACATTGCCCGAAAGTTTGTCCCGCCCGTTCGTCGTCCGGGCATAGACATCCACAGGAAGCATATGTACGCGGTTGATCCGCCTGTTTACACCGATCCCGTTTTCCTCCATCACAAAAACCTTGCATTTCGTCCCGATATTATTCTTTCGGGATACGATCTGGGAAAGTGACGTATTAAGATACAAACAGGGATAACTCGGGATTTCACCACTCTCATTTTTTCTCTCCCCGTAAATAATGATCGCCTCCGGATCCTCACGGATAATATCCGCCGCCAGGACATCCGCCTCCGCGCCGCAGTCGGCAAAATAATACCAGTTCCTCTTCCTCTGAAAACCCAGCATAAAAAGGGGTACGATCTCGCTGGTGACAAACGACACGGCGGCGCCAATCAGCGTCATCATAATACCAGCGGCAAGGATCAGAAAAATAACCCCGACCAGCTGTCCGTACGGCGTCACCGGCGTCATATCTCCATAACCCACCGTGGTCAGCGTAACCAGCGAATACCAGAACGCGTCCCCCAGCGTATGGATTGTGGCGCTGCCATCCGCCGCTTCTGAAAAATAAAGAATCAGCAACAGAACAATGTAAATGCACATCGCTGCCAGACCAAACCGGAGATATACCCCTTTTCTTCCTCTCATCGTATGTGAATCCTTCCTTACCGTACTCTTATGATCCTGCAGGTATGTTTTCTCTTTCCGGCAGGAGCGTCCTTATCATAATTCACTCCGACCAGCAGAATATCGCTGCCGTATCCTTTCAGCGCATCCGGATAGTTTCTGTCAAGTATCTGCGCGATGGCACCTTCTGAAGATTTGTTCCACTTTAATTCAATCACAAGCGCCGGATAACCCGAATCATGCCGCGGAAGATAAACCACATCCGCATATCCCGCTCCTGCCGGCAGTTCCTCCCATTGCAGATAATTATCCTTGTATGTGTAATAAGCCAGCTTAATCACACTTCTCAGCGCCTGCTCATTGTTATACAGTCTCGGTTCTGTTTCCTCCGTATGCACTTTCTCAATCTGAGCTGCCACCGCTTCCTCATTTCCATGAATCGTATCATAAAACAGCCGGTCGCTTTCCTGCAGCCTCCGAACCGTCTCCGCATGAGGGATTACCCGGACGGATTTTGAAAATTCGAGACGGATCTCTTCATTGGGAATATGTACAGTCCTGGTCCGGGCATCATAGGAGAGATAGCCGAAATGAACCAGCAAAGTCAGTACATCATCTTTTCCTCTGAAAGTAGTGAGATCATTGGCAAACCCGCCAGGATCGATCCTGACTTCCACACCGCCGATCAGCTCCGCGACTGTTCTGGAAAGCCCCTCATAGTCTTTCCCTATATATTCCATCAGACCTTCCGCGGCGGACGTCTCTGTCCAGTAAGAGTTAAACTCGCGGTATCGAAGCGCCTTCATAACGGAATTCGGGTTATATACACATCCGGTATTTCTGACATAATAACCGTCATACCACCGCTTTACCATCTGAAAATCAACATTATATTCCATACAGAGTTCCTGTACTTCTTCTTCTGTAAATCCAATATACTCTCCAAATGAAAACGGATTCAGCATCGTATATTCATTGAAATCAGAAATCGCAGACTGGGATCCGTCCTTTTTAATCGGAAGAATTCCTGTCATATAGGCGGCTGCCACGACCTTCGGCGTAAAATTTCCGTTTTTAAACCATCCGCGCAGGAGGTTCAAATATTTGCCCTGAGCTGTGGGATCTTCTTTTGCCTCACGGATCATGGCGTCCCACTCGTCTATAATAAAAACAATCTTCCGTCCCGTCAGCCGGACATATTCTGCCAGACAATCCAGAAAAGAGATTTCTTCACGCAGTTCGGGCCAGGCAGACTCCAGCTCCCGTCTGAGGCTCTCCGTAATTTTTGCCGGGACATTTCTGATATTCCCTCCATCCTGTTTTACCTCGGAGATAAATCCCGTTATATCCAGATAAACCACGTTATACTGATTCAGATGTTTCTCATAATCTTTCAGTTTTCCCGCGTTTTTTCCGCAAAACAGAGCATGGGAATCACAGGAACAGTCATAATAGGCGCAAAGCATCTGAGCTGCAAAAGATTTCCCAAAGCGGCGCGGCCTGCTGACACATGTCAGATTATCCGCCGTATCTATTGTACTGTTGATCAGACCGATCAGCCCCGTTTTGTCGACATATTTTCCCTTCAAAATCCGCTCAAATCCGCTGTTTCCGGGATTCAGATAACGGCTCATATGCCATGACCTCCTTTCTTTTGAGTAACGTTCCTGTATACTGCACGCCAGCCCCAAAGGTTCCTGTGTGGAAATTTATCTGCGGGGAGTAACGTGTCTGTACACTATACGCCAGCCCCGCTCAGTTCCCTGAGATCATTGACCGGAGGCAGACAGACATGTCCTCTGCACACGTAGTACGTCGTCCTGCCGTTTATGAGCGGCTGCTTTTCATCAGGCTGCTTCAGGAGAACCGACAGTTCCGGCGGGAACCTGAAAACCAGCTGTTTTCTGTCTTCCTGCTCATCCGGCACGATCGTTATCTTCATGCGCGGCTCATTATATTCCAGGAACGCCGTCAGAAACATCGCATAGCCCGGCGGATACTTTTCGGCTTCCGCAGAGAGATATTCTATTTGACGCTCCGCCGCGTCCCGGTATTTTTCCTGCTCCGTAAGCAGCGACAGCCGCGCAAGATTGTACGCCATCAGGGAATTGCCGCTCGGGATCGCACCATCGTACGTCTCCTTCGGACGGAGGATCAATGCCTCGCTGTCTTCTCCGTACAGGTAAAATCCGCCTGCCTTATCCTCAAAATCAGCCATGGCCCTGTCGCACAGACGGCAGGCTTTCTCAAGATAATTGTCCTCCAGCGTCGCCTTGTAAAGTCCCAGCTGGGCAAACGCATATCCGGCGTAATCATCGAGAAAACCTTTTACTCCGCACTTACCGCCGCAGAAGCTCACGTATAGGGTCTCCGACTCACACAAATGTTCCTGGATAAACGCGTCGGCTCCTTTCGCGGCCGCAAGATACCGCTCGTCCCTGCTGACGAGATACAGTTCGCACAGAGCGGCGATCATCAGAGAGTTCCATGCGGTCAGGACTTTTCCGTCCAAATGAAGCGAGGTCCGCTTCTTTCGGTAATCGTCCAGCTTCTGACGGGCCGTTCCAAACGTATCGGCTCCCGGATCGCTGCTCAGCAGATTGGGGATGTTTTTCCCCTCAAAATTTCCTGCCTCCGTGATATCAAAGCGGCGGTTGAAGGCCTCTCCTTCTTCCCGTCCAAGAACATGGATAACCTCATCCGGCGTAAAAAGATAGTACTTTCCTTCTTCTCCCTCGCTGTCGGCATCCTGCGCGCTGGCAAAACCGCCGCCCGCAACGGGCAGTTCCTGCAGAATATGATCCGCAGGCTTCTCTGCTGTTTCCTTCCCACCGGCAAAACTTCCGCCCGGAACGGTCAGTTCCCGCAAAACATAATCCGCAGGCTTCTCTGCTGTTTCCTTCCCACCGGCAAAACTTCCGCCCGGAACAGTCAGCTCCCTCAGAACATAGTCGGCGGTCTTTTTCGCAATCTCCAGATAAAGCGGCTTTCTTGACAACGCGTATGTCTTACAGTAAGCAAGAATCAGCAGCGCGTTATCATACAGCATTTTCTCAAAATGCGG
>CANQAR010000144.1 GCA_947588845.1 uncultured Lachnospiraceae bacterium | reverse complement strand
GGTACATACGTTGTTGACAAGAAGCTCTGCACAGGCTGCGGCAAGTGCGTGGAAGTCTGTCCGATGGGCGTTATGGTTAAGGCGGAAGACAAGCCGACCTCATCCAAGTGTATCGCATGCGGTATCTGTGCGAAAGCATGTCCTCAGGGAATCCTTGAAGTGCAGGAGAAATAAAAATACTGCGTTTTACATGCAGTATCTGATGGAAAACGGCAAAAGATGGAATATGTACGAAAAGGCTGCCATATGGCAGCCTTTTTGTGTCACGGGAAACAGCTGCAAAAGCAGCTGTTTCCAATGCGGGAATATTCCCAGGCAAAATCTTTATCTTGCCACAGGAAATTTCGTCCTGTGACACAAAAAGCGTTTCTAAGTGTGCGGACTTGTTTAGTCAAGTTTGATGTTCTTGAACAGAGAGCCAAGAGAGGTCGTAAGCTGCTCGGTCTGCGGAAGCTCATAGGTCTCTTCCTCGATCTGCTCTGCGGCGGCTTCCTCGAGCGCTTTCATGCTCAGGCTGATCTTTCCGTCCTTCACGGCGATGATCTTGACCTTTACAGTCTGTCCTTCTTTCAGAACAACGTTCGGGTGCTTGATGCGCTGCTGGCTGATCTGTGATACGTGAACCAGGCCGGAGAGACCGTTGCCGAGGTTGACAAACGCGCCGTACGGCTGCAGCGTCTCGACGACGCCTTCTGTGACGAGACCGATCTGCACATTGGAGATTCTCTTTTTGCGTTCCTCGGCTGCCTTCTCACGCAGAATGTCGCGCGCGGACAGGACGAGACGCTTGTTCTCCTTGTCCACGGAAATGACGCGGACCTCGATCTCCTTGTTAAGCCAGTCTTCCAGGTTCTCTACGTATTCAAGAGAAAGCTTGGACGCCGGAATAAAACCACGGATGCCTTCCAGGTACGCGATGGCGCCGCCCTTTGTGATGCCGCCGATCTTGACCGTGAGGTTGGTCTTGTCATCCATCATCTGCTGCAGGCGGTCCCAGGCGAGAACGGCTGTGGCTTCCTTCATGGAAAGCTGCAGTCTGCCTTCGCCGTTGTCGCGGCGGATAACGGTAGCGGTCACCTTCTGACCGACCTGAATGTCGTTGAATGTGAACGCAGGATCATCGCTCGCGTCTGCAAGCTTGACCACGCCGTCCGTGTAGGAACCGAAGTCGAGGACGATCTCATCCTCGGAGACGCCGATGACCGTACCGGTCAGGATGTCGCCCTCGTGGACACGCTTGAAGGAAGCGTTGATCTCCGCCTCATAATCAGCCATCGTCTCTGTCGGAGCAGCGGGAGTCTCTTCCGCTGCGGTTTCAGCAGGAGCCTCTGCTTCAGCAGGAGCTTCTTCGGCTGCGGTCTCGGCGGGAGCTTCTGCCTCAACAGGAGCTTCCTCTGCGGGAGCCTCTGCTCCAGCAGGAGCTTCTTCGGCTGCGACTTCTGCGGGAGCTTCTACCTCAACAGGAGCTTCCTCAGCAGGAGCCTCTGCCTCCGCAGGAGCTTCTTCCGCTGTGGTCTCAGCCGCGGTCTCCGCGGGAGCTTCCGCTTCAGCAGGAGCAGCCTCAGCTGCAGTCTCCGCAGGTGTTTCCGCAGCAGGAGCTGTGGTCTCCGGCTCAGAAACTGCAGCCTCAGCTGCCGGTGTGTTTAATGTTTCCTCTGTCTGGGTGTTCAATGTTTCACTCATATTTATCCTCCATTCTTTTTCCTTTATCTACTAGTTTAACACAGAGTTGGCGTTTTGCACAGGAATTATTTTAAGAAAACTGTTCCCAAAATAAATGTCGGGTGGTATAATGTAAAATGTTATGATGATTGAATTATAAAAATGTGCTGTAAGTCTGGAAATTTGGCTGTCAGACAGGATAAAGGACGGGATATGTATGCATACAGTGACGGAAGATCTGCGTTCCGGAATGGATCAGGCCGTGATTGACCGCGCGGGAGAAATTCTGAGGCGGGGCGGTCTTGTGGCTTTTCCGACGGAGACGGTCTATGGACTGGGAGCAGATGCGCTCGACGCGCAGGCGGCGGCGAAGATTTATGCCGCCAAGGGAAGGCCGTCCGACAATCCTCTGATCATTCATATCGCGGACTGGGAGGCGATCGGCCGTATTGTATCGGAAATACCGGAGAACGCGGAAAAACTTGCGCGGGCATTCTGGCCGGGACCGCTGACAATGATCCTTCCCAAATCGGATATAGTGCCTCTGACGACGACCGGCGGGCTGTCCACTGTGGCCGTGCGCATGCCGGATCATGAGATTGCGCGCGCGCTGATCCGCGCGGGAGGCGGTTATATCGCGGCGCCGAGTGCGAATACTTCAGGTCGTCCGAGTCCGACGAAGGCAGCCCATGTGGCGGAGGATCTTGACGGTGTGATCGATATGATCCTCGACGGAGGCGATGTACAGATCGGACTGGAATCCACGATCGTTGATCTGACGGACGGGACGCCGGTAATCCTGCGTCCGGGCTATATCAATCAGGAGATGCTTGAAAAGGTGATCGGCAGTGTCGGCGTGGATGCGGCGCTGCTCGGAGAAAATGTCCGGCCGAAAGCGCCCGGGATGAAATATCGCCATTATGCGCCGAAGGCGGAGCTTTTTATTGTGGAAGGAACGCGGGATCAGGTACGCGAACGCATTGATGCGCTGGCGGAAAAGGCCGTTCGGGAGGGAAAGAAGCCGGGGATCATCGGGACAGATGAGTCGAAGGATTATTATACGTGCGGAATGGTAAAGAGCATAGGGACGCGCACGGACGAGATTACAATCTCGCAGCATCTTTACAGTATATTGCGGGAGTTTGATCATTCGGACATTTCAGTGATCTACTCGGAATCATTCGAGACGCCGCATATGGGACAGGCGATTATGAACCGGCTGTTCAAGGCGGCAGGCCATCAGGTCATCAAAGGACAGGAGTAAGGGGAATAGAGGCAGTGAAGCGATACGATAAACTGATTTTTGCCACAAACAGCGATACCGCCACGGGTCCTATGGCACAGGCGATTATGCAGAGCAAATATCTTCTGGATGTACTGGATATTGATTCAAAGGGAATGGTGGTGCTGTTTCCGGAGCCGATCAATCCGAAGGCTGAGGCAGTGCTTGTGAGCAACGGCCTGACGATGAAGAATCATGTGAGCGAACCGTTTGTGAGGGAAGATTTTAATGACAGAACTCTGGTGCTCGCCATCAGCCGCGATACCTGCCAGAAGCTTCGAAAAGAATTTGACCTGCCGGATGATCTTCCGGTATACGTGCTGAATGAATTTGTAGACCGGCCGCAGGAGCTGACAAATCCGTATGGAGGGACGCTTGCGGATTACGGGAGATGTTTTGCGGAATTAGAAGCCCTGATTTCAAGGCTTGTAATATTATTAAATGAGGAGGAACTATTATGTTAGCATTAGGTTGTGACCAGGGCGGATTTCCATTGATGAAGGAAGTCATCAAATATCTCGATGAGAAAGGCATCGAATACAAAAACTGCGGTACCTTTTCGGCGGATCCGGTGGATTATCCGATTTACGCGAGAGCCGTTGTCAAGGAGATTCTGTCGGGCGCGTGCGATAAGGGAATCCTGATCTGCGGGACGGGTATTGGGATTTCAATTACGGCGAACCGCTATAAAGGAATCCGTGCCGCAGTCTGCGGGGACTGCTTCAGTGCGGAGGCCACGAGGCTGCACAATGACGCAAATATCCTCGCGATGGGCGCGAGAGTGGTGGGTCCCGGTCTTGCTGTCAAGATTGTCGAGACATTTTTGAATACTCCGTTCTCCGGAGCGGAGCGTCATGCCCGCCGCGTCCGTATGATCGATGAGGACCCGGAGGCGTAGGATATTGCAGGAAATTCAACGAAATCCTGCAAGGATTTCCCTGTTTCTATAGATAGTGGGATGAATTGCCAGACGCAAACTTAACGGCAGTGGCGGGCGAAGAGAAATCGGGATCTCTCACTGACACGAGGCCAGGACACACCGCACTCCGTTAAATTATCGAGCGTGGATTGAAACAAACAAAAGAAATAATCACAGAGAGGAGAGGAACCGTATGTCGAAAGTCGCAGTTATGGATCATCCGCTGATCCAGCACAAGATCGGACTTATCAGAAGAAAAGAGACCGGATCGAGGGATTTCAGGGCCCTGATCGGTGAAATTGCCATGTATATGTGTTATGAAGCCACCCGCGACCTGAAGCTTCAGGATGTTGAGATTGAGACACCCATCTGCAGGACAGTTGCGAAGGAACTAAGCGGCAAGAAGCTTGCGGTTGTTCCGATCCTCAGAGCAGGAATCGGAATGGTGGACGGGATGCTTGCAATGATTCCCGCGGCCAAGGTAGGACATATCGGACTGTACCGTGATCCGGCGACTCTGAAACCTGTGGAATACTACTGCAAGCTTCCGGCGGATATAGCCGAGAGAGAGGTATTTGTGGTTGATCCGATGCTGGCGACGGGAGGCTCTTCCTCCGCGGCGGTTCAGATGCTGAAGGATAAAGGTGCCAGGCATATCCGCTTTATGTGCATTATCGCAGCCCCGGAAGGAGTGGAAAAGATGCAGAAGGAGCATCCGGATGTGGATCTTTACATTGGGGCGCTGGATGATCATCTGAACGATCATGGCTATATCGTTCCCGGCCTTGGAGACGCCGGAGACAGGATTTTTGGTACAAAATAATTGTGCAGAGAGGTTTCAGGCGGGCAGCTCCGATGGAACAGTACTTTCAGTTTGTTGTATGTTTTGAACAAAACAAATTTTAAGAATATTTTTGTTTACGAATTTCTCATAAAGTATTATACTGTAGGTTGATTCAATATTGGCTTCAATATTGAGATAATACAAAATAAGTACTTACCGAGGAACTGGGGGAGGGATAAATATTGCAGAGCAAGATTCGGAAATTAATTGCAATGCTGCTGATTACTGTGATGGTGGTGCAGCAGGGGAGTGCGGTTGTAATATCTGCGGAAGCTGTGCCGGAGACGGCTGCTGAGACTTCCACGGAGCCGGCAACACAGGCTCCGCCGGAGACACAGCCGCCGCAGACAGAACCGGCGACGCAGGCGCCCACGGAGCCGCCGCAGACAGAACCGGTGACACAGGCGCCCACGGAGCCGCCGCAGACGGAGCCGGTGACACAGGCGCCCACAGAGCCGGCGACACAGGCGCCCACGGAGCCGCCGCAGACAGAACCGACGACGCAGGCGCCCACGGAGCCGCCGCAGACAGAACCGACGACACAGGCGCCCACGGAGCCGCCGCAGACAGAGCCGACGACGCAGGAACCGGGAACAGAGCAGACAGAGCCGACGACGCAGGCGCCTACGGAGCCTCCACAGACGGAGCCGACGACGCAGGAGCCGGGAACAGAGCAGACAGAGCCGACGACGCAGGAACCGGGAACAGAGCAGACAGAGCCGACGACACAGGCACCGACGGAAACGGAACGTCCGCAGACAGAAAAGCCGGATGAGACGGAGACAGAACCGGGTGAACCAAATCCGCCCGCGCCTCCGGTTCCGGAATTTCCGACAGAGTCTGAGACGGAGACAGAGACAGAAGCGCAGACGGATGTCAAAGATCGTCAGAATAACGGTACCAGGATAAGAGTTTCGGTTGTAAGAGACGGTCTGATTGATGTTCTTCCGTACCTGATTGTGGCTGACAAGATTACCGGTCTCGAATCCGAGGATCCGGATGGAGCTGCGGCAGCAGATCTTTCTGAGCCGGAATCCGAGCAGGAAGAAATAAGGACAGAAGATGTGCTTTCCGGATCAGGAGCGTCGGATGTCCTGGATATTCTGGAAGGATTTTCCCTGGAACTGGCCAACGGCAGAGCCACGAGAACCGTAAAGGTCGTCAATCTTTATGTCGATGAAGATGGCGGGATCGACGATCAGAAACTCCAGGAGGCGCTCGCTGTGAAGCTTCCGAATGTGGAAGATGAGATGGCGGTGGTGAATATCATCGCTTCTTCGGAGGATCAGGCCCTGAGCTTTTCCGGATACGATATCTTTGATACCGCAGATGCGGAAAAAGTTCTCTATAACTTTGCAGCTTTCGAATATATTAATGAGAACAAGATAAAATTTAAGGATTATACGGGAACGGTGACGCTTTCGAACGGAGCCGGACTGGAGGGTACATGGCTTGCGCCGACTGCCCAGGTAAATATCGCTTCGCCTCTTTCGGGCGCTGTGTATGCGGATACGGTGAATGTTTCCGACGGCGCCACGCTTAAGAAGGTGGAACTGGCCGGTGATTCCGCAGAGGAAACGGAGCTGAAGGAAGAGACGCAGCCCGAAGAGGAGCCGGATTCTGAGGAGAGCACGGAAGAAACTTCCGAGACGGAACTTTTCACAGAGGAAGGAACAGAGATAATCTCTGAGACGGAACTTTCCACGGAAGAAGTAACGGAGGAAAGCCCTGAAACGGAGCTTCTCACAGAGGAAGGAACGGAGGAGATTTCTGAGACGGAACTTCTCACAGAAGAAGGGACGGAGGAGATTTCTGAGACGGAACTTCTTACAGAAGAGGGGACGGAGGAGATTTCTGAGACAGAGCTTCTCACAGAGGAGGAAACCGAAGAAAGTTCCGAGACGGAGCTTCTCACGGAAGAGGACAGTGATGTTCCGGAAACGGAGGAAGACACAGAGCTGGAACTGCTTGACGAAGGGGAAGCGCTGCAGGCGGATGAAGTGAGCGGCGTCGGGCTGACGATACATGTTCTGAATGGCGCCGACGGAAACAATACACCGGTTGCCGGAGTCATGATGGCGATAAAAGCGGCGGAAGACATAACCGGCAGCGACGGGACGGTTCTTTACGAGAAGGACGCGCAGGTCACGAGCTTTGCAAGTACTGCCGAGGGAGTTCCGGTCGGAACGAACCTCACGAGCAGCGGCTACTACTATGTGGAAATGACGGAAGAGGAAGATGCCGTGCAGACAGAGGCAGAGTATCTGCCGGGCACAAGAGTGTACTTCCATGTTAATAAACAGGGACATGTTCTGATCGGAGAAAATCGTGTCACGGAGCTGAACTATTACGTATATCAGTTCGAGGAAAATGAGCAGGGCACTGTTCCGGGAGGTCTTCTCATAGTGGAAGCGCCGTCAGGGTCGACCTTTGTTGTGAAAGATAAAGACGACAAAGAGATTCTGAAGGACAGCGCAGGATATCCTTCCTGCTTTATAACGATACCTGCTTCTTCGGCGGGAGGGGAGTCCGCGGAGCCTCCGGCCGGAGGAACTTACCCGACGGGACGGGCTGCGGTGACGCTGCCGGCCGGGACCTACTGGCTGTCTCAGATTACGGCGCCTGAGGGGTATGTGACCGCGGCGGACCAGAAGTTTGAGATAAAAACAGAGGAAGCGGGAGGTGTGCTGCTTGTGGTCAGCAACAGCCCTGCTGATGCGGCAAGTGCAAACACGCTTAATCTGACCGTGCAGACCATGTATGGAAATACGCTTCTGACGGCAGAGACCGAAATGGAATTTTACGCGGCTCTGTTTGAGGATGAAGCACTGACAAAGAGAGTAACCGGTGTGCAGAAGATCACCCAGAGGAGCGGGACTACCGATTCCGAGGGAACCGTGTTTTATGTACAGGGGACGAAGCACCATTACGTGGCGGAAACAGATGAACTGGGAGTTCCCGTGACAGGTTATACAAAGTCTGTTGTGGATGAATCAGGCAAGGAACTGCCAAATATCAAGTACGCAGGTGAGAGCGGAGAAACTCTGACAGCGGTGCTGCGGAGGGATTACAGCGGCGCTTACCCGGACGGCCTGTTCAGCTATATGGCGGACATCAGCATTACGAAAAATGTCCAGGACAAGAGCGGAAAAGAGCAGGCTGTGACGGATGAATTTTATGTCTCTCTGTTCCGGGATGCGAATCATACGGAACTGGAGCAGACAGTGCCGATTGCTCTTGAAAACATGAGTACAAGGACTGTGACCGTCCGAAAGAAGATGACGGCGGGAGAAGTCAGCTACTACGCGGCGGAGACGGATTCCTCCGGAGTTCCGGCCGAGAAGATTGGAAACGGCACCTACAATTATTCGGGAGCTTCTCTTGAAGGAACGGATAAGGAAGGAAGACTTGCCGTGATCTGCGGAGAGCAGCCGAAGCTGACTGTGACGAATACGCTTGGCGACTCAATTGTAAAGATCAGGGTTGCGGATGATTCCGGAAAGTATCTTTCGGGAGCGGAGCTTGTGTTTAAGAATTCCGAAAGAAAGGTACTGAAGATCAGCGGAACGATTGTGTTCCAGTCAAAAGGCGAGGATATCGTCTGGACCGGTGTTTTTCCGGCAGGAAGCTATTACCTGTCTGAGGTAAAGGCCCCGACAGGCTACATGCCGGCTGCGGACGTTCCGTTCACAGTGGCGGCCGGTATGACAACAGATGCGGTACTGGTCAATACCCCCGCGCGGGGCAGCGGCAAAGTGACGGCCGGTGTGCAGATCTACGAGGGAACCAATCAGCTGTACGCACAGGATACTTCCTCCGGGCAGTACGCGGCGGCGGGAAGTTATACACGGTATTTCGCACTGTTTCTGGACGGCGCGTATACGCAGAAGGCAACGAATGTACAGAGCCTGACGATCTCCGGATTTACAGGAACGACGACGTTTGAAAATCTGGAAGAAGGGAAAACTTACTATGTGGCGGAGACGGATCAGTATGGACAGGTGAGAGGGTCCAATACCACGAGGACGATTTCCTATACCGACAACGGCAGAGTGACGGCGCTCAGTTCAGACGCGCAGGTGATCGCGAACGAGAATTACAGCACTTTACCGCAGGGATTCCGTTACTCGGCACGGCTTACGATCGAGAAGAGAGTATTAGATTCTTCTGATCAGGCCAAGGCTGTATCGGAGAGCTTCTACGTCGGTATATACCGCAACGCGGACTTCAGCGACACGCCGACAATCGTCCGGCTTGATCTGAACAATGCCTCTTCCGCATCCGTGACGAGAAGAATTCTTCTCTCAGGGACGAGCGACGTGACCTACTATTTCGCGGAGGTCAACGCGAACGGACAGAGAATAGCGGATTCCACTGATTTCAATTATACTTCGTCGATTGATAAGGAACAAGTGACGCTGACGAAGGGCGCCGACGAGAAGATTGTCGTGACGAACAAGGACAGAATCTCGAAGGTAACGCTTTATCTGACGAAGCGCGTATATAGGGGTTCGACACTGCAGAATGTAAATGCGACGTTTTACGCGGGACTGTTCCGCGATCCGGAGTTTACGAATCTGTACACGAATCCGGTGGCGCTGAATATACAGAATAACAGTTCCGTTACACTGAAGCTGTCGCTGAATCTTGGCGCGGCGGCGGAAGCGACGATCTACGTGGCCGAAGTTGACAGGAACGGAAAGGTAGTACAGAGCGGAAGCTCGTTTGGCTATGATACGAGAGTCATTAACTCAACCGTACACTTCACGCAGGAGACTACGGAAGTACAGTCGATTATACTGAATACGGTTTCAGGAACGGCAACGGATGATGACTGGAACGACATCTACTCATCCTCTGAAAACAATGTCGGAGGAAGTTCAGGCTCCTATTCGGATTATATCTCCGAGAACGGGTCGGCCTCGAGCGGAACAGCCGGTTCCGGCACTGGTTCCGGTTCCAGTACCAATTCCGTACAGACGGGGGACGATACGCCGTGGGCAGCATACCTCGTACTCATGATGGTATCGGGAGCAGCTGTCATTGCGGGAGGAAGACGCCGCCGCAGAATCAGAAAATAGAATAAGGAATAGCTGTACCGGGGAAAACCCTTGGCAGATATGGCTGATCTTACAGGAACTAAGATATAAAAAGAGGCTGCCATGCCAGAAAAATGCATGGCAGCTTTTTATCGCAAAAGTGAAAGAAGTACGGCCTGTTTTTACAGGAAGGAACACAAAAGTTCTGCTTCTGGAACAAAATAGTGCGGCAACATATTAATCATAATACTAATAAGAGTTACTGTTCACTCCCCCCTCTCAGGCATTGTGAAAAGTGACGAAATTTATTTTTTTATCTGGTGGATAACCGGG
>CANQAR010000143.1 GCA_947588845.1 uncultured Lachnospiraceae bacterium | reverse complement strand
TCGCGCGTTCATGTTGATAAGCCGTCGGATGTTCTGAGCATCAACCAGATGATCGAGGCGAAGGTTGTTGATTTCAACGAGGCAGACAAGAAGATCAGCCTGAGTATGAAAGCGATCGAGCAGCAGCAGCCGGCGCCAGCGCCGGAGGCTGAGTAATCAGTCTGGTCATAAATAATTGAGAGAAATCCCCGTTTCACGGAGCTGGTATCCGGATGAAGCGGGGATATTTTTGTGCGCAGGCCCAGGCAGGGAAATCAGCTGCTGACGCAGCACATGGGCCGCGCGGACGAGCAGGAAGAAAAGCAACCTCCTGCTCGATTGCTCAGCAGATTCAGAGAAATAATTTCAGGACAGCTTTTATATAGTCATTGAGCAGTTCAGGATGCAGTTCATAGTTTTCCGTGTACTCAAAATACAGATCCCTGGAACGGTAATACGGGACGAACAGCGGTGTGACAAGTTTATCCGGCTGGGGCAGGAACGTACTGGTTTTGCGCGTGAAGCAGTTGGAGCGCTTTGCGGGAACGCGGTGTTCCCGGTCCACAAAAGCGGCCACGCTGCGGTGGACTGCCTGCCGTTCGAGAGGAAGGTAGTAGTAGTCCTGGTAGTTTGGAAAAAAATAGAGGAGTTCTCCCCGGAATGCGGGAATCTCCAGCACGGCGTCCGTAAAGTTGGTCGTCAGAAGATACTGGCCAGTTTGTGGGCACCAGTTTTCCTCTCCGGCAGAGGCTTGCGGATATTGCTCCGAATTGTCTGCGGCGGAGATGGACAGAGAGTGCCGGTCAGGATCATCTGCTGTGTGGGAAGCCTGAGTGCGCCCGCTCGTGCAGTCCTTTGTGGGAATATTCCGGCGGTTTGGAACGACCAGGCGGCTGACCTGAATATTCTGCGGCAGCGGATACTCTAGGTGAAGCGTGATCACGAGGGAATTATCCTGAAGCCGACAGGATTTCGGAGAAACTTTCCCATCAAATAGAGCGGGGTAGGCGCACAGGCAAAGCAGCGAAGTCATGCCGCAGAGATCCTCCTGGTTGTGGAGCAGGAGCATATCCGCAAGCGCCGGATCCGGCTTTTTTGCATACTTGCGCCAGACGGGGATCAGCGCTTTTCCATTGAGAGGATCGGAGCGCTGCTGCCCCAGAAAAGCCTGCAGTGTTTCCTGATTCATGCGGGTAAGTCCGAAAATGGTTTTGAACGGCCGGAAAATACGGTACAGATCCAGAGATTTTTTCTCCAAAAGCGTATTTCCCATCTTGAACTGTTCCAGTTTTGCCGCAAGGTAAGGCAGATCGAAGGTGGTGCCGTTAAAATGGATCAGCGTATCGTATGGTTCCAGAAAACGCAGAAATTCCGCAAGAAGCAGAGGCTCCTCCTCTCTGTTTTCCGCCATCCACTGGATAAGACGCCAGTTCTGACCGTCGCCGTTCATCGCAGCCATGCCGATCATATAGAGTGTTGTGGAGGCGGGAGAGAGTCCGGTTGTCTCTATATCAAGAAAAAGGCTTGTTTCGGGTGTGTATCCGAGCAGTTTTCCGTAGTCAGCAAATCCGGGAAGCTGTTTTTCAATTTTTATCATGAGATTCCTGCCTGCCTTATATGTTTTCCCTGTTCCATTGTTGAAGTGTTTTTACAGAAACACCCAATAATTCAGCGAAGTTTTTTGGTTTATAATTTGTATTCATAATTATATACTCTTTTGAATATATTTAAATCTATTTAATTATATTTGTCAACCATTTTATAGGGAACGACAAAACGATTTTCGTTTCGTTCGTTCCCTGCGCCGAATTTGTGCCGCTCAGGCGGCATTTTTCCGCTTCAAATTCGTGCGCATCTTCACTCCGTTCCGGTCGGCGCTGTTTTGCTTTTTCTGCATATTCCATGCTCGTATCTGCATATAATATGACTTGATTATGTGCAGCAAATCCTGCCTTTTTCTTGACTTTCTGCATATAAATTGATAAAATAATGTGCAAAAACGGAGGAAAACCCATGAGAAAGTTTGATTACTCTTTTTTGAGTAACGGGCTGTTGCCAGCCAGGCTTGTGAATCTGACTGCGAACATTTCGGAATTGAAAACCATGGCGGGCGTCCGCAAAGAGGAATACGCACAGATTTTTACGGAGTTGGAGGCCGTCGCCAAAGTACAATCTATCAAAAGCTCCAACGCCATTGAGGGGATCATTACCAGCGATGAACGTATCGTTGCCATCGTCAATCAGAACAGCGCGCCCTTGAACCACAATGAAGCGGAGATCGCCGGATATAGAGACGCTCTGAATGAGATTCACCTGGGCTTCGGCCATATCGACTTTTCCCAGCGGGATATTCTCCGTCTGCATAAGATGATGATGTCGATTGCGGGTTATGAATACGGCGGGCAGTACAAGACGGATGACAATGTGATTATGGAAGTGGACGCAGACGGAAACCGCCGCGTTCGGTTTCGCCCGACCTCTGCCGCTGAGACACCAAAAGCTATGGAACAGCTGGAACTGGCTTATCTTGCGGCGCGGGACGACTCAAATATCCATCAGCTTCTGCTGATTCCCTGTGTCATTCTGGATTTTCTCTGCATCCATCCTTTCCGGGACGGTAACGGCAGAATATCCCGTCTGCTATCCCTGCTTCTCCTTTATAAAAACGGTTATGACGCCGGAAAATATGTATCTTTTGAAGAACAGATCAGCAACTACAAAGCCTATTACTATGAGGCCCTGCGGAAGTCCTCCGCCGGCTGGGATACGAACGAAAACAGCTATTTCCCATTTATAGAAAATTTCCTCTCCATGCTCTATATGTGCTACAAGGAGCTGGACAAGCGTTTTGCGGTGGTGAACGGAAAACGGATCACGAAAAAGGCCCGCGTAGAGGCAACGGTGTTGAACAGCCTGACACCTCTTTCCAAAGCGGAGATCTGCAAGATTCTTCCGGATGTCAGCCCGACGACAGTGGAGGCCGTATTGGGCGCAATGGTGAAAAGCGGTGTAATTAAACGGATCGGCGCCGCGCGGAAGACCCGATATATAAAAGTGTAAAAGTTGACTTTTATGATATTTTTGTGATAAACAGGCAGGATTTGACACTGCCAGAAAATTGCAGGAGGCAGCGATATGAAGAAAGAAGACATGCCGGGAAAGTATTATCAGACCACTGCATGGTGCCGCCGCATGATGCGGGAGCATGTACAGGAGGGTTCGTTTTGCATTGATGCGACAATGGGAAATGGACACGACACGCTCTATCTGTGCGAACTCGCGGGAGAACAGGGCCATGTGCTGGCCTTTGATATACAGGAAGCGGCAATTTCGCAGACGAGAGAACGGCTGGAGAAAAATCTGCCGTACCGTAACTATGAACTGATCCTGGATTCCCACAGTCATATGGAACAGTACGCCGCGGCGGGCAGCGCGGACTGCATTGTGTTTAATCTCGGATATCTGCCTGCGGGGGATCACAGCATTGCGACAAAGCCGGAAACCACGATCGAAGCGCTCAGGCAGTCGCTTGCGCTGCTCAAGCCGGGTGGGCTGATCAGTCTCTGCATTTACAGCGGAGGGGACAGCGGGTTTGAGGAAAAAGATGCGGTTCTTGCATATCTGAGGAATCTGGACTCCGGGGATTATCTTGTACTTGTGACAGAGTATTACAACCGACCGAATAATCCGCCGATTCCGGCCGCGGTGGTCCGGATTCGTTGAAAATGGCAGGAGCTTCTGAACAGCAATGAGGGGGAAAATAAAAAAGAGAGCGGATTTCTCCGCTCCCTACTTTTTTTGTGGATTTAGCTCCAATATTTCTTCTCTGTCCATATATACAATCTTGTTCTCGTCAATTTCATATATATCGTGGTATGTATGGTAGGCTTTGAGAACATCCGCCAACTTATCAGCACTTAGCTTATCGGTCTGTCGCAGAAAACGGCCTGTTAATTCAGGACAATCTTCAATCAAAAGCCTATTGTCAAGCTGAATGTAGCTGTCCTCGTCGATCACAGTTTCCTTAGGATCGTCATGAAAAATTGTCTTATTGCTTTTCATGGCAGCTTTGTCTTCATAGAGATTACTTGTCCCACTTCTAAAGTACTCATAATTCTAATCCTTCCATGACCCGCAGCACATCCCTATACTGCTCTTTATATTCATCTATCCTTGCCAGAGAATCCATTTTCTGTTCTCTCTTGGAATAAAAAGCATGTTTAGATTCCCATTCAGAGTCTTCATGTGACAACTCAATCAACTCATCCAACGTAGCATTTTGAAATATCATATATATCCGATCCAAAAAATCACGAATGCTTTCTTCCAACTGCGGCTCGCTTTTTCGATTCAAAAGGATAGCGAAATTCTCCTGCACGTCTAAGGCAACTGCTCCGTTATCGTAGGCATATAAGTCATCTTCAAACAGTTTTTCGCCTGTTTTTGCAATGTAAATATTTTGCGCCATATGAAGATATTTATTTAACCTTGCATTACCATCATAGAATTTTCTTCCATTCTTTTCGATAAGCTTTTTTGTAAAAAGAGTATGATTTTTATCTTTATTGATAAAATATTTTGCAGCGTCTCGCGCTCTTATCATTTTTGATTTCCTCCTTCCTATACCTTATATTATATAATATGATGCTGGGGGTTTTGCCCTGACATCATATTATATGATGAAAGCAAAAAAATCAATTCATTTCGTGTCAAAATGTCAGGCAAATTACTTGTTACTGTTCACTCCCTTGCAGGTCGTGAACGTAACAACGCTTCGCGATGCACAGAAATGCCACTTTCGTGGCATTTCGCGCCTCAGACCTCGGGATTTCCGCACAAAATGTGCGGAAATCACCTCGAGCTCAGTGAGGGTGTGAACAGTAACAATTACTTCTCTCTGCCCCTACAAATGTAAAAGTGTCTGAGTATGCTGAAATATATGGAAATACGAGGGAAGAAGATGTCATTGACATTCATGCGTTTGTCCTGAATATTGTATGAAATATCTTTACATTTTGATGTATCAGAATTATAATAGCAGTATTATTTGCAGTACATTTTTAAAAATCTGTACATATGGTCATAAAGCAGTCCGCAGGAATATTACCGAACATGAATTGAAACAAAGGAGGAATGTGCGTGAAACAGAAATTTGATGTAAAGAAGTTCTTCGGCTTTGCGAGATGGGGGGCGATCGGCGTACTTGTGGTAATACTGGTTCTGATGCTCTTCTTTTCAAATGCCATGTGGTATCAGATCGAGGAACAGGAACAGGCTGTTCTGGTTACGCTTGGAAAGCCGCAGGCGGTAACGGATAAGGGACTTCATTTTAAGCTCCCTCTGGTACAGCATGTCCGAAAAGTGGATACGACGATCCAGGGATTTCCGATCGGCTATGAGATGGATTCAAATGAGACGGTGACTGAGGAAGCGCTCATGATCACATCCGACTATAATTTTATTGACGCGGATTTCTTTGTGGAATACAGAATCTCGGATCCGGTGAAGTATCTGTATGCGTCGGATACGCCGAAGGAGATCCTCAAAAACATTGCGCAGAGCTGCATCCGTACCGTGATCGGAAGTTTTGACGTGGACAGCGTGCTCACGACAGGCAAATCCGAGATACAGGCCTCAATCCGCGATATGATTGAGGAAAAGCTGGAGCAGCAGGATATCGGCCTTGCGCTTGTGAATATCACGATCCAGGATTCCGAGCCGCCCACACAGGAGGTCATGAAGGCGTTCAAGGCCGTGGAGACGGCAAAGCAGGGCAAGGAGACGGCGCTGAACAACGCGAATAAATACCGGAATGAGAAGCTGCCGGAGGCCCAGGCGCAGGCGGATGAGATCGTCAAGGATGCCGAGGCCCAGAAACAGACCCGCATCAATGAGGCGGAAGCGCAGGTTGCCAGATTCCAGGCAATGTATGAGGAGTACATAAAAAATCCGGTTGTGACGAAGCAGAGGATGTTCTACGAGGCGATGGAGCAGGTGCTGCCGGGTATGAAAGTAGTTATTGACGACGGAAGCGGCGTTCAGAAGATGCTGCCGCTTGACTCATTTACAGCGGAAGAGAGTGGGACGGATACAGATACGTCTGAGGATAGTTCCGGTGAGGAAAAAAGTTCCGACTGACCGCAGGGCCGGATTTCGTGTCTGCGGCAAAGAAAGCCGGGAAACAGATTGTTCCGGACAGAAATGTCTTTTGTACCGATATGAAAATTTAAAGAAAGGAGAGCCCACTCAAAAAGCGGAGTATGAGTGGCATGTATATATATGAAAAAGAAAATGACAGTTCTCATTCTTGCGGTTGTGATTTTGGGAGTACTGGGATCTTCCGTAATCGTGACGGCGGAGAACGAGTACCGGCTGGTGAGGCAGTTCGGGAAAATCAGCAGGGTGATCGATTCGCCGGGCGTGAGTTTCAGAATTCCGTTTATACAGTCTACGGACACACTTCCGAAGCAGACGCTTCTGTACGATCTGACGCCGTCTGATGTTATCACAAAAGATAAAAAGACAATGATTACCGACAGTTATGTGCTCTGGAAGATCTCTGATCCGACAAAGTTTGCGCAGTCCCTGAACGGTTCAATTGTGAATGCAGAGGCCAGGATCAACACGGCGGTTTACAATGCCATCAAAAACGCAATCAGCAGCATGAATCAGGATGAGGTCATCACGAGCAGAGACGGCGAGCTTTCGGAGATGGTCATGGCGCGGATCGAGGATAACATGGACGAGTACGGTATTGAACTGATGATGTTTGAGACGAAGCAGCTCGATCTGCCGGACGACAACAAGGAGGCGGTCTACGAGCGGATGATCTCCGAGCGTGACAATATTGCCGCGACCTACCGCGCGGAGGGCAAATCAGAGGCGCAGGTGATCCAGAACACGACGGACAAGGAAGTGGCGATCAGCATTTCGGAGGCCGAGAAGCAGGCGGAGATTCTGATCGCGGAGGGCGAGGCGGAATACATGCGGATTCTCTCCGAGGCGTACGATACGGAAGAGAAAACGGAATTTTACTCCTTTGTGCGTAGTCTTGACGCGCTGGAAGCCGCGATGAAAGGCGGGGAGAAGACGGTCGTATTGTCGGCGGACTCTCCGATTGCGGAAATCTTTGCGGGATACGGAGAGCAGGAAAAGAAGAAATAGTAAAACAGAAAATTTTCCAATTCTTTTCAGATCATCCCATAAAAATATACAGGACAGCTTTATCTTTCGTATAAGCTGTCCTGTTTCTTTATTGCTGTTTTTTTGAGAAAAGTGGTATGGCAAATAAAAAATACAAAAAAGTGTACTTTTTCGTAATTTTTGTTTCCGTTCTTTAAAATAGCACTAATTTCTTTTCAAGTCAAGCAATAATTGTATCTTTCCAGAAACAGGCATGGATTTACTGATATTTATTTTTCTGCTGATCATGTCTCATTGTGTCCCTTTTGATATATAGCTTTGTATCTTCTGCTGTTCTTTTGCTGGAAATTATCACATATTTTTGTGCATTTCACACAAGAAAAAATCCATATCATGGTTCATCCGAATTTTACCCTGTATCAAAAATAAAACATGGTTCCATCTGTTTCCAATGGGGCGGAATTGCCCTGTATTTCCCCTTTCAAAAAAGTACACTTTTCTGTGAAACCGTCAGGAGGCAGCATGATGACTGATTTTCACACCCATATCCTGCCGGGGATCGACGACGGGAGCCAGAATCTGGAGGAGACACGCCGTCTTCTCGCGCAGGAAATGCAGCAGGGGGTCGATTGTATCCTCGCGACCCCTCATTTTTATGCCGGCAGGGACACAGAGGAGCATTTCTTTAAAAAAAGGGAGAGGGCCCTCGCGGCTGTCCGAGAAACCCTTGCGGCGGATGAGGATATCGGATGGGAAATGGCTCATCCGTCTAGTCCATGCTCCGCGGGGACGCTCAGGGATGCGGAGCGGAAGGCGTCTGCTGACGCAGACCTGAAACCCACGCACAAGACCCGCTCGCGGGTTTTGCATACAAAAGAGGAGACGGTTCAGGCAGGGGGCCTGCCCGGGAGGCTGGAACCAGCCGGAGGCGGACATCTGCCTGAACCGGAAACAACAGAAAGCAGCGGCGCTGAGAAGAAAACAATTCCCGAGATCCGCGCCGCCGCGGAAGTCTATTACTTCCCCCATATGGGGGAGGCGGACATCCTCCCGCGGCTGTGCATGGAAGGGGGGAACCTCCTGCTCCTTGAGATGCCGTTCGTGCAGTGGACGGAATCGATGTACCGGGATGTGGAGCGGATCCTGCGGAAGCAGAAGCTCACGGTGATGCTGGCGCATGTGGAGAGGTACTGGGAATTCCAGAGGGACAAAGGCGTGTGGAACGCGGTGTTCGACCTTCCGGTGTACCCGCAGATCAACGCGGGGAGCCTGCTGCGGTTCCGAAGCCGTGGGTTTGTGCTGAAGTTCCTGAAGGCGGGACACAAGGTACTGCTGGGGAGCGACTGCCACCACTCGGAGTACCGCCCGGTGAACCTTGTGGCGGGACGGGAAGTGATCCGGAAGAAGCTTGGAGAGGGTACACTGAAGGAGATGGACCTTCTGGGAGAGGAGCTGTGGGAACATGCAGGAAAATGATGGCAGCCGGGAGGAAAAGGAAATCCGGGAGAAAAGCGGCTCCGGGCATCAGGAACATAAACATAGTCATGAGAGCGGGTCCGGCCATCACAGCCATGGACACACTCATGTACATAGAAAACATCACAGACATTATAAAAAAGTCAGGGAAGAAACCCCCGAGGCAGCCCGCAGGAGGAAACGGATCCGCGCAGCCTCTTTCCTGGTGGCAGCGGCAGTCCTGGCAATCCTCTTCTGGCTGGGCCTAAAAAATGCCGAAGGAATGCTTATAAAAAAGAAGCTGGAAGGCGCGCTACCTGAGACGGAGGAAGAGATGACGGAGATCCCCATGTACCGGCAGGTGCAGGGGAAGGTCAGACTGAACGGCACCACTTATGAGTACGATCACATCATTGAAAGCTGGCTCTTCATCGGTACGGACGGAAGCGGGAACGAGCAGGGAACCGGGGAGGATTACCACGGGACAATGGCGGACTTCTTGGTCCTGGCGGTGTTCGACAAGACGGACCGGACGTACGCGCTGCTGCAGCTGGACCGGAACACGGTCGCGGATGTCAACATGATGCAGCCGGATGGGAGCACGTACGCGAGCGCGGACATGCCGCTGTGCATTGCCCACTGGTACGGGGGAAACCCGGAACAGAGCTGCGAGAACACGGTGGACGCGGTGTCACGGTTCCTCGGAAAGCTGGAGATCGACGGCTACTACTGCCTGGGGATGGAGGACATCGGGACGCTGAACCACGCGGTGGGAGGCGTGGAGGTGACGGTCGAGGATGATTTCTCCGAATCAGATCCCACGCTGAAGATCGGTGAGACAGTACTGCTGAACGATGAGCAGGCGGTAAGCTACGTGCGCGGGCGTATGACCGTGGCGGACGGGACCAACGCGAACCGGATGAAGAGGCAGAGACAGTACATGGAAGGGTACCTCGCAAAAGTGAAGGAAAAGACGAAAGAGCATTCCTCCTTTATCAACGACCTGTACCACCAGCTGCTGGACCTGGCGGAGACGACGATGACGGGGAGGGACCTGTCGCGGCTCGCGAAGCGTGTGGACCAGGGGAGGAACCTCGGGATCTTTACCTTTGAAGGGACGTACACGGAAGAGGTAGCAAAGGCCGACGGGCTGCCCCATGAGCGGTTCCACGCGGATCCGGAATCGGTTGAGGAAGTCATGAAGGAGCTGTACCACCTCAAACCGCAGGAAAAGAAAACAAAAAATAAAGAAAAATAAAACAAAAAGTAAAAGTAAAGCAGAGAAAAAGAAAAGCAAGAAAAACAGGAAATAAAGGAACTGAAAAAAGACGATATAAGGAGACTGCATACACAGCATGAAGGAAAATACGGAGATAACAACGCAGGCGGCAGGGCAGGAGGAGATGGGGATCGACCTCGTGGAGCTCCTGTACTACTTTTACAGCCGGATCGGGTGGATCACCGCGGCCTTCCTCGTTGGGGGGATACTGATGGGGCTGGTGACGTTCTTCCTGATTACCCCGAAGTACACGGCGACTTCCAAGGTCTACATGGTATCCTCAAACACCGATTCTGTTCTGGACCTGTCGGACCTGAACCTGGGCACGTCCCTGTCGAAGGACTACGCGGAGGTGCTGACGAGCCGCCCGATCTATGAGGACGTGATTGA
>CANQAR010000142.1 GCA_947588845.1 uncultured Lachnospiraceae bacterium | reverse complement strand
GTCGTCGTCCACTCTCCAAAGGCGTGGCCTGTCGCAGGGATCTCTTCTGTCTTCGTCTCCCCGCATACCGTACAGGTGTAGGTCAGCTCGCCTGCTTCCTCGCAACCCGCTTCCTGCGTGACCTTCCCTTCGTCATAGCTGTGCCTGCTATGGCCCGTGCTCGGCAGCTCCATGCTCTCCACTTCGCCGCACTTCTCACACTTACGCTCCTGAACGCCTTTTTCCATTTCCGTCGGCTCTTTTGTCGTCGTCCACTCTCCAAAGGCGTGGCCTGTCGCAGGGATCTCTTCTGTCTTCGTCTCCCCGCATACCGTACAGGTATAAGTCAGCTCGCCTGCTTCTTCGCAGCCCGCTTCCTTCGTGACCTTTCCTTCGTCATAGCTGTGCTCGTGGTCTTTGCCCGGATCATGACCTGTGCTCGGAAGTTCCTTACTCTCCACTTTGCCGCACTTCTCACACTTACGCTCCTGCAGGCCTTTTTCCGTTTCTGTCGGCTCTTTTGTCGTCGTCCACTCCCCAAAGGCGTGCCCTGTCGCCGGGATCTCTTCCGTCTTTGTCTCCCCGCATTCCGTACAGGTGTAGGTCAGCTCGCCTGCTTCCTCGCAGCCCGCTTCTTTCGTAACCTTCCCTTCGTCATACGTGTGGACATGCTCTGCTTTCTTCGTAAACTCCGCTTCCACTGTCACGGCGGCGGCAGGCATCAGGAATTTATACGCTCCTGTCTCTCCTTCCGGCTGTATTTCCTTCCCGTTCATTTTCAGGGAATCAAAGGTATAATTGTCCTCTGTTTTCACATCCACAACCACATATGCGCCGGGCAGTACATTGGATTCCGGGTTCACCGTTACAGTTCCGCCGTCCGCCTGAGACACCGTAACTTGATAACTGTGTGCGGAATTGGAATTTACCTTATCCGTCATATCGTAGAGACGATTCTCTCTGTTTTTAAATCTTCGGTACGCCTCCAGTGCGTAGGCCGCCTGCTGAGTCGCCATCTCATCTGGAGTACTCCCGCCGTCATGCGAGAACGCGCCCATGCCTTCCTGTCCTTCGATTGTCACATAATACCTCAGAAGTCCGCTCACCACGGTTCCGCCGTAGCTGGTCGTCCAGTCTTTCCCCGCGCCGTCAAGCCCGAGCGCCGAGAGCGCCACGAGCACCTGGGCCGTGCTTTCCGCGTTATAACCTCCGCCGCTGTAGCCGAAATCTCCGTAAAGGCTGTTCTGCAGTCCTTTCAGCGCTTTCAGTCCTTTCTCAACCGCCTCATTCACTTTAACTGTATCAATCTTTTCTACCTCCACGCTTACTGCTGCTACCGACGCTTTGCTGTAATACGGGGCAAGCGCCTGGAGCGTCATCGCGGTCATATCCGTATCGGCAGCTCCAAGTCCTTCATTGAGGTTCCATCCTCCGTCTCCTATCTGGGTCGCAAGGATATATTCGATATAACGGTTCCGGATTTCCTGATTATCTTTGTCGTAGCCGCCTGAATCCAGGGCGATCAGCGCAAAGTCCACGGCATTCAGCCCCTGCTTTGTGACGCTCTCATAATCCAGGAGCTTCTCAATAAAGTCATACGTCTTTTCGCCCGCCTCATATTTGGAGGCGTCTTTTCCAAGGGAAGTCAGCGCGAGCACGACACGCTCATATTCCGTGTAGCCGCCAAGCTCTCCCTGCGCGTCCCCGAGGCTGTCAAATATACTTGCCAGGTTCTTGTCCAGGCTTGCCAGGTATTTCTCCCCGATCTCCGTCTTTCCTTCTTCCGCAAGGACTCCGCTCTGCGCGAGCGCGAAGACGTCCCACTCACTTCCATATCCGAGTTCCTTGTTTCCAACCGTTTCCCCAAGATAACTCTGAACGCCGGTCCGGTTATCCTCCGGGTCATTGTCCAGATTGTCCAGATGGCCCTCTTTCAGTGTTTCATACCGCTCCTTCATCTCCTTGGCTGCTTTTCCCCACTCGGAATTGCCCATACGTTTTGCATAGACTCCTGTAGGCGTCGCGGCCTCGATCGCGGCAATTTTCTGTCCTACTTCTTCCAGGTTATCCGCATTGATCGCAGTTTCATTCCAGGAATGGCCGAAGCTGCTTCCCAGAGTGACCGGAGCAACTGCGTTGATCGCGTCGATCCAGTCCATGATCGGTTTCGGGAAATCACCCGGCTGCAGCGTTACGCCATACTTCACTTCCATCTCTTCCACGGAAGTGCCGGCGCTTCTCTCCGCCGCCTCCGCCTCTTTCCCCTTGCAGAACCCAAGACACTGGAGCGCCCACTCCTGATCTTTGGGCGGCGTGCATTCCGGAGCAGCAATCCAGTCCCCATCCACCATAATCTGGGAAGTGACGCCAAGCGGAGCATACTCTGCGTAGTACTCCCTGCCATTATATCCGCGGATGGTATACTGCCATGCTCCCTTCTGCACGGATGCTGTGGTCACCTTACCGGGACCTCCCTTCAGCTGGGCCGCGTTGACCCAGGCTCCAAACGCGCTCCAATATACCTCAAATTTCCATTCCCCGGGCGACGCCTTCTCCATCAATGCGCTCATCGCATCCTGAACCACAACTCCATTCGGGAGAGCAACCACTGCGCCGTATCCGCCGACACGGATGCCGACCTCCGCCGGGATAATGCCCTTCCCGATACTTTCCAACAGCTCCTTCTCCTTGTTAAACACTGCTTCCTGCGTCTCTTTATCCGGATCTCCGATCTCCGCCACCGCTTTCTGGAATTCATACTTCAGCATAATATACTCCGAACTGTAGACTACACTGTCCGGCTTATGAACCTTGCTGATTTCTTCTACCCCTTTCTCGTAAACTTCACGGAGCTGTCGAATATAGTCCTCTTTCTCCTTCTTTCCCTCAAGCGGCTTCGGATACAACTGGTACGTCTTCTGGGCCGTCCTCCCGTCTGACGTCCTGGCGGCAACCGTGACGTATTCCGTATAAGGCAGGGAATCCACGCCAACCACGATTCTTATCTCTCCTGCGCCCAAGCCCTGCTTTATCGGAAATACAGCCGTCTTGAAAGGTTCTCCTTTTGCTTCCGTTCCCTCATACAGCTTAAACTGCATAGACTCCCCTGTAAGAAGCGGCAGATCCATAAGAAACAGCAGCGCCGCAGGCTGGTACGACGTCATCTGCCTGCCCATATTTTCCGGAGTGATTTGGTACATCTGTAACCCAGGATATCCTCCCGCCACAAAACAGCCGTTCTCTATTTTTCCCATGTCATAATCAGCCATGAAATACGTTTCCGTCTCGCTGTAGCCCTTATAAGTCATATCGACCGGCAATGTCGCCATATACTCGCCCGTAAACTTCATGTCCGCAAGCCCAAAAGCGGCCTGATATTCTGTATCCGCTGTCACCGTTGTCTGATACCTGTAGCAGCCGTCCGAATCTTCTATTCTTTCAAATACGCCGTCCTCCTTCTTTTCCCCCCAGTAAGAAATTTCCTGGTCGCTTTTCGGAACCGCTTTCAGGTTCCAGATGCTTCCGCTTCCATCCTCCAGATTTTTGACAAACTCCGCCCGGACTTCGCCGTATTCTTCCTCATTCATACTGACCGTCGCCGTATAAAGCGGGTCATCCGCGCCAATCTGGTCCGCGCACGCCTGGAAGGTCCAGGAATCCGCCGTTTCTTCTTTTGCCTTCTCATCCTGCTCTTTCAGATAGGAGAGAAACTCATCCCCGGTAAATTCCACCTCCAGCGTTTTATATCCCTGCATCATATATCCCAATTTCGCATTTCTCTCAGAAAGAATCTCCGTGAGCTTCCAGCCGTTATCTTCCGCCTGACCGCTGAGGGTTTTCAGATTTTCGCTCACATTCCATCCGTGAATGTAATTGGAACCCCAGATATTATCTTTCACGGGCAGCGTTATCTCCGCCCTGAGTTTGTAGGAACTGCCGCTTTTCACCTGGCTGGCCCTAAGATAACCGGAGCCTGTTTTCTGCTTGTTCAGCAGCTGCGTCGTCGTCCCGTCTTTCTGCGTCCCGTCTTCCGCAGTCTCCATTTCTACCAGATACAGGCTGTAACTTCTGTCGTCCGTCGGCCTGGGATCCGGCGTCAGCGCCTCCAGTTTCTGGGCCGACAGTTCAAACTTCACCCCGATTTGCAGAAGCGGCAGATATGCTCCTTTTGCTTTAACAGTCAGGCTGTCATCCACAGCGGATACGCTTTCCCTGACAGAAACTTCCTCAGGATATCCGGTTTCTTTTATCTCCTTCCCATTGATGGTCCAGCCCTTGTGAGCAAACGCCTGATCCTGGCTGTCCAGGTTAACATTCAATTCATAAATCGCGTCCGGATCGAGAACCGCCTGCGGCTGTCCATCCTGCACTTCCCCTTTGGCAGGCAGCGTATAGAGAACCTTTTCAGAAGGAAGTGTATTCTTACCGCTCGCAAGTTCGGTTGCCACGCCGCTTTCCGTTTTCTTTAACGTATAGGAAAACTTACTTCCGGTCTGCCTGTCCTGTTGAATGGAGAAGGCGACGTCCTTCTTATCCGCGGTAAATTTAACACTTACCTCTTTTCCTTCCCCGATATATTGTTCTGGCGCAGTCCCACAGACTGTAAAAATCAGATAGTTCTGATCCTCCAGAGCTTCCTCCTGAAATGACAGGAATGCCTCCGAAGCGCCGTCCGCTTTCCAGTCCGCCGCCTGAACTTTCTCTCCTCCAAACGGCACTGTTTTGACAAGTTCCTCTCCCTGATACAGCTCGGCTCTGAGGTTCTCGTACGCATCCTCATACCAGCCTTTGTCGAGATAGACTTTCCAGCCTACATTTGCCACATTTGCGTCTTCTCCCTCATACAGAGCGCTCACATCCGTCTGCTGATTCTCCGGCACAGCAGTGATTCCACCGGGTGTGGCTTCCTCTGCACTGAGCTTTTTCTGCATCTTGACAATCTTCAGTCCGGCAGCCTCCGGGGCCGTATACGCGCGGATGCTGAAGCTCTGCTGTACTTTCTCCAGGAGCGGGCGCACCGTAAAACCTGCCAGCAATTCCTTCCCCGGTATCGTGATGGAGAGCGTGCCTCCATCCGCGGTAACTCCGTTCGGCTCGTAGGTATACTTTGCAATGGGAGAATCACCCAGCCCTGCAACATCATTGATATTAGTAAAAACCTTTTCTTCTCCTTCGGGAGCAATCTCCCAGCCGGAGACTTTGTATTTTCCTTCCAGTCCTTCTTGCTGGATTTTTACTGTATATGTGGAATCCGACAACTCACTGGGATACCTCGTTAACTGAACGCTGCCGTCCTCCGCTCTGTCTTTGTCTAAGACATACTCTTTTTTCGGATTAAACTCATCATTATCTGTAAAGGAAAGCTGCAGTTTGCTGTTTGGAATTTCTGTCTTTTCTATATTTTCAGCCGGTACTGCTTTAAAAGTAGAGGCTGACTGTTTTTCATCGTCAGTTTTCTTCTTTACATAACAAATAATCTCTGTCCCATCGGGAAGCTGCGTACTTTTACCTGGATTACCCGCAACAATTGCAAACGTAAATTGATTCCTTGTATTGTCATAACAAATTTGAAATAATTTACCACTTTTATCCCTAACCAATATAATATCGCTATATGCCTCATTAATCTGATCATTTTTTATTTCTATAAAATTATCCGTCTCTCCAATTTTTATATTCCATTTCAGTATATTGTATTTTTCTGTAGAAACTTTCATATACAGCCACGGAAACTTTGATTGTGAGCTGTTTTTATAATTGCAGTTTAACACTATATCAGACAAATCAGGAGAATCTGCAACTGTAACTTTTTTTCGGGTACTAGTGTCCGCTAAAGCACTTTTAACCATTGCCACACTCTTTCCTACTTCATCTGTATACACCCCTTCAATTTTCAATTCATTTGCGGAAGGGGCGCTTCCCTGATCTTCATCTATAAATTTCAAATGATATGTGGGGGTTACTGCAATTACCATCGGCGTATCCGCCGCCGCCAGATCCACCACGTCCTCTTCTTCCGCCTCGGGTATCTCCTCCATCCCCTCCGCCGATATTTCTTCCGCTTCGCCCAGTTCCACGGCCTCCTCGATGATCTGCTCGGCTCCCGGGTCCGCGCCGTCCGCCGCGTCCGTACCTGTGGACTGCGCGGTTCCTTCTTCTGGCAATAAGGATCCCTGATCCGCGGGCTGTTCCGTATCCATGCTCACGGGCTCTCCGATCTCTTCTATATCGCCCAGCCACAGCTCTTCCACGTCGTCCTGCTGCGCTTCCTGTCCGGCCGCGGCGTCTGTTCCGCCGATGACCTCAGCGCCTTCTATGATCAGGCCGTCGTCCTGCTGCGCCGGACTGACGCTGTACGCGGGCTGCGCGGAAACATCCGCCGGAACCGCGTCCGCCGATATCCCCTGCGCCGGAGCCGCGCTGTCTTCCACCAGAATCTGCTCTACAAGAATTTCACTTGCCAGGGCTGTATTCGGCACGGAGGTGATTACCATCACGAGCGCCAGAACCAGCGAAAGTATCCTGGGGATTCTTCGCTTTTGTCTGATTGATGAGTTCAAATTGTTTTTTTTCATGCCATCCTTCCTTTCTACTGTGAAACAAAACCTTCCGAGGAGTCCAAAAAGCACAGGCCGCGGACTTTCATCCATGGTGGCGCCCTGCCTCGCAGGGTATGAAAGTTTACTGTGAAAGTTCTGCGTTCCAGCGCTGAACACGTGAAAATGCGGCCGGGAAAGCGGCATTTTCCAATCGCATTTTCTGTGCATCCGCCGGAAACTCAGAGTAGGTTCCCCTTCATTCATGGTGATGTTTTTGTTCTGATTGTCAGTGACTGCCGCAAATCCGTTTTCTACCGGATTTTTTCAACACAAAAGAACCCCTGCGTGCCTGCAGACGGTACTTTTGCGTTTGTGCATTTCTGTGTTTGTGTTCTGACTTGAGGTTCATCCTCCAGGCCGCCTTCTCAGGATCTCTCCCAATGACATACTGGCCTTTCGTCGCCTCTTACAGCAGGGTATTCTGCCCCGGATTCTAACCGGATTCCTTTAAACAGGTGCGCGCACAGCGTGCGCATCCTGACCACAGAAATACTATTGATTGAGTAGGAGGCGGTTTTTCCCTCCTGCTCGCCGCGCAGCCCGCATGCTGCGTCAGCAGCTGATCTCCATATGCGGACCTGCGCATCAAAAAAAGCCATCCTGCGTCTCCGGCAGGACAGCCTCTCTGATTTTCGTATTTTTGATAAAAAATACACTCCTGCCGTAAAAGCACAAACAGAAGTGTGGGCAAAATCGACTGACAGCAGACAAGCCGCTGTATCACGACCTTCCAAAAGCTCGGTCCCCCCGGGACCTGGTTATGGATTCTCACCATATTGCATTTGCTCTGCCCCTGATCAAGGACAGAAGCTGATGCACCACACAAAGCTTTTTTCGATTGCCTCCAGTATAGTTCAATTCAGCAATAAAGTCAATATTTTTTTTAATGTTTTTGTGCACAATATTCCAGTAATTCTTATTTATCGTTAATTATTTACCAATCTATTAATTTTATAATTATTATTGCAAATAGTAACTTTTCACTTGCCGCCCGCTGTCTGCAGACGCATAAGCCTCTCCTCCAGTTCCCGGATTTTCCGCTCTGCCGCCTCCACCCGCTTCCTCTCCCTGACTGTATTTACACGTTCTTCCTCTCTTCCTTCTTTTCTTCCTTCCTCTCTGATCCTGTCCATCACTTCGCACATGATTCTCTGGCCTCCTTCTTCTTTCTTTAAATATCTCACTCTTTCTGATAACGCTCCCTGGCTCATGTCCTCCGGATCCGCCGTCAGAAAATATTTCATCAGTTTCGCTGTCTCCGCTACGCAAGCATTACCCGGCACCGCTTCTTATAGCATGCGATTCCGTATTTCAGGATTTTCTCTATTCCGTCGTCCTCCAGGTCGTCCTCATATCCGGTATGCTCGATCTGCTTCAGTGCTTCCTCACACGCCGCCTCCAGATTCCCGTCATGCGCGTATTTCACTTCGATAATGATCCCCATATCTCCCGTGTCCGGCTCCGCCAGGATATCCGCGTACCCTTCTCCCATCTCGCGGTTGGACGTGACTCCCCACCGGCTCTTCACTCCCAGGATCCCAAGCAGCACGCCATGATAGAAGTTTTCCTTCATTTCTTTCCTTACGGCAGTGTCGCGGATGCTGATTGTTCTTCTCAGGTATTCCGTGAAGATCCGCTCCACTTCCTCCGCTTTCCCGTTTTGCAGGGCGTCGCAGAATCGGTTCAATGTGTCCCCGTCCTCGCGCACGTTCTCCTTAAAATACTCCATGATCTGCGTCACAAAGATATCACGCACCGCCAGGTTGGGGATCGCAAGCTTCATAATCCTTCCCTCTGGCTTCCCTCTCTGGGTTAAATACCCTGTCGTAAAGAGCAGGCTCCAGATGTTGTCGACCGTCAGGTAGATTTCCGGATACGTCAGTTCCTGCCGGATCTCCTTTGTGACGGTCTCACCGGCCACCAGGCGCTCGATTTCCCGTTTGAGCATCGCTGCGTTTCCCGTTTCCTGAATAAACCTCTTTACCGCATCATTGCTGCTCGTGTTGATCCAGTAGTTCTCCGGCTGCGCGTCCGGAGCGCTCCGGGCCCGGTCGCAGTGGTTCAGAACATCCCACGGACAGTATACCTCCACATTCCCGAACTGGTAGCCGTCATACCAGGTCTTTATCGCCTCATAACGATCCTCTATACCATAATATGCGAGAAGCTCTCTCACTTCTTTGTCCGTAAAGCCGAAATATTCATCAAAGCGCTCATCCGCGACCGACAGTACTTTCAGGTTGTTCAGCCCGGTAAAGATGCTCTCCTTCGAGATCCGCAGGCACCCTGTCAGCACCGCGAATTTCAGGCTGCTGTTTGTCTTCAGCGCCTGCCCCAGCAGGCTGCGGATCAGGGAGATCATCCTGTCATAGTATCCGTTCGCGTGGGCTTTCGCCAGAGGAACATCATACTCGTCGATCAACAGGATCACTTTTGTTCCATGATGCTTCTCCAGCAGTTCTGACAGCCTCTTCAGACCGTTGCCAAAGACACCTTCACTCATATTATCGTCCAGGAGCTTCCGGTAGCCCGCTTTTTCCTGCTCACTTAAAGCATCACTGTCCAGAAGATACTGCATCTTTCCCGCCGCGCTGTTCAGGGTCATCGCCGCCATCTGGAACGCCGTCTCATAGGTACGCGCGTCAATCCCCTTCAGAGAAATGGAAATAACCGGATACTTCCCCATATATTCCTCACAGAGCGCGGTCTCTCCTGCGATTTCCAGACCGTCAAAAATGCCTTTATCCCCATTCAGGGAGAAAAAATGCTCCAGCATGCTCATGTTCAGAGTCTTCCCAAACCGCCGCGGACGGGTAAACAGGTTTACTTTCCCCCAGTTATTAAGGAGATCCCTGATCAGTCCGGTCTTGTCCACGTAATAAAAATCTTCCGAACGAAGTTCTTCAAAATCTTCAATCCCGATCGGAAGTTTCTTTCTGGACATCTTCATTTTGCCACGCTCCTTTCATTCCTCTTGTTTATATCCATTTCTTTCGCTTTGCTCAGGCATAAAACGTTATAAGAATGATTCCACCAGATTTTTCACTTGCCGCCCTCTGTCTGCAGACGCATAAGTCTCTCCTCCAGTTCCCGGATTTTCTGCTCTGCCGCCTCCGCCCGCTTCCTCTCTCTGTTAGCCCGGGTTTTTTCCCTGTCTGCCCGGTTCCTTTCCCTGTCCGCACGGTTCCTTTCCCTGACTGTATTTACACGCTCTTCCTCTCTTCCTTCCTTTCTTCCTTCCTTTCTTCCTTCCTCTCTGATCCTGTCCATCACTTCGCACATGATTCTCTGGCCTCCTTCTTCTTTCTTTAAATATCTCACTCTTTCTGATAACGCTCCCTGGCTCATGTCCTCCGGATCCGCCGTCCGGAAATATCTCATCAGTTTCGCTGTCTCCGTCCCGTCATCCACCGCAGCATTCACATACAGAATATGCTCCCCGTCCTCATACCCCGGTCTTTCCTTATTTCTCCTTCTTTTCCTGTTTTTTGTTTTATCTTTCCCTGACAGGGGGGCTTCCACTGCCTCTTCTTCCTCCACAAACTCCCTCTCCACCCGGCATGACGCTTTCCCTCTCTTCCACAGATCTGTCTCACTTATATAGATCACATATACTTCCGGCAGATCGTGGAAATCCTTTCCCTTCGACAGATACTCACTGTCCACCATTGC
>CANQAR010000141.1 GCA_947588845.1 uncultured Lachnospiraceae bacterium | reverse complement strand
TGTTTCGGGAAGCCGCCGCGCGCTCGGAGATCTGCATGATGGTGGCGGCGGGTTCTTCTTTGATCGCGCAGACCGGACTTCTGTTTCGGAGAAAAGCTGCGGATTATGCGCATGACGAGAACTGGAAACGTATGTTTACTGCCGGAGTGAGCCGGGTGGCGGATGTCCGCTGGGTAGCGGACGGAAAGTTTTATTCCTGCTCTTGTACCGCGGCGGCGCTGGATATGGCTCTTGGCGTGGTCTCGGATACGGTTGATATTGCTGTTGCGGAGAGAATAGCCGGAGAAATGGGATATTCATTTGATCCGGAAAGCGAGGAGGGGATACTCTGGTAATCTGTATTTTCCTCAGATCCTTCGCAGAACGCGCGCGGATTTGCAGAGGAAATGCTTTAGAAATGGAGGAAAAATGCAGAATACAGAGGACAACAGAGAGAAGCGGCAGAAAGCGATTGTGAACAGGCTGGCAAAAGCAATCGGACACACGAAAGCGATAAAAACGATGGTAGAAAATGGAAGGGACTGCAGCGAGGTTCTGATTCAGCTTTCCGCTGTCAAGTCGGAAGTAAACAACACGGCCCGGGAGATTTTAAAGCAGTACATACGGGAATCTGTCGAGGATACGGTGGAAAGCGGCAATCCGGAACTGATCGGAGAATTAAGCCGCACAATCAGCAATCTGATAAAATGATGGAAATGAGTAGATTTTCCGGCGGATGTATGCTATTTTATTGATAAACATTGATTTGGAGGTCGCTTTATGGAGCATACACAATCTATCCTGCAGTTTAAAGAGACAAACTGCACGAACTGCTACAAATGCGTGCGGAATTGTCCGGTAAAGGCAATCCGTGTCCGCAGCCAGCATGCGCAGATTATGACAGATCTGTGTATCCTGTGTGAAAAATGTACTCTGGTCTGCCCGCAGAACGCGAAGGCCGAACAGAACCAGGTTCCTCAGATCCAGGGGCTTTTCCGCACCAGAGAGAAAGTAATCGCGTCCGTTCACCCTGCATGGCCTGCCCAGTACGCGGACATGTCTTTTTCCGATCTCAGGCAGGCGCTCATACAGCTGGGATTTTCTGATGCTTTTGAGGCTGCGGAAGGCGCCGCTCTCATAAAGCAGGAGTACGAAAACCTGCTTGCCGGAGGACAGAGCAGCGTTCCCTCAGGCGCCGGACAGAGCCGCCCGCTCGTGATCAGTGCCCAGTGTCCCGTTGCCGCGCTGCTGGTAGAACGGTATTTTCCGGAGCTTGTCCCATCCCTCGCGCCCATCCCGTCTCTGATGCAGGTGCACGCGGAACTTCTGAAGAGGCGTTTCCCGGATGCCCGTATCGTGTACATAAGCCCCTGCATCGCTCCCTTGGGTGAACTTTCCGGGGAAGGGGATCCGGTGGACTATGTGATCACGTTCGCGGAGCTTGCGCAATGGCTCAGAGGCAGGAAAATCGGCCCGGCAGGCCAGAGCGGCGCGGGTGCGGACATTCGCCCGGCGGATGGAGGGTCAGCAGATTCAGAAATTCACGGAGCCACACAGAGTGAACCGGATATCCGCCTGTCCCGGCTGTCCGCCATCCCGGGGGGCCTGTCCCTTTCCATGCGCCAGGACGCCGGATACGAGGCGATTATTGTCCACGGCATGGAGAACTGTCAGCACATTCTGGAGGAAGTACGCCAGGGCGGTTATGACGGATATTTCCTTGAACTAAACGCCTGCTCCAACGGCTGTATCGGCGGCCCCTCTTTCCAGAAGCAGGAGCCGCGCCTGATCAGGACAGTCACGACCGTCAAAAATTTATCCATGCCGGACGGGAAGACGCCGGATTATGATCTTGATTTCTATCCGGAGCCGATCGTGCTTCCCAAAAGGAAGTCTCTGCGTGAAAAGACGGCTGAAATGGAGCCGGTCAGCGAATCTCAGATACGCGTCGTTCTGGAGCAGATGGGGAAATATTCCAAAAAGGACGAGTATAACTGCGGCGCATGCGGGTACAATACCTGTCGAGAAAAGGCGGAAGCCGTATGCCGCGGCAAGGCGGAGATCACCATGTGTGTTCCGTTCATGCGGGCGCGCCAGGAGAGCCACTCCCGAAAGATCATTGCCGCCATTCCGGGACTTCTCATGACCGTGGATTACCATCTTGACATTGTATCCATGAACAAGGCGGCCCTCGACTTGTTTGATATTACGCGCAAAAAAGACCTGATCGGGAAGCCTGTATCCGATATCATGGATGATTATGCCCTGGTCAACATGATATCCTTTGACAAGAAGCTTGTTCAGGACCGTGTCACTCTGCCGGACGGCAGGACCTGCCTCGACCGGGTGATCACAAACGACAGAAAGAACCGCCTGATCGTCTGTATGATGAAGGATATCACAAAGGAGATCGAACAGAAACGGCAGCTTCGAAAGGCGCAGGCCGAAGCCGTGAATATCGCCGACCGCCTGATGGCGGAACAACTGCACATGGTACACCGGATCGCCGGAATGCTGGGTGAGACCGCCGCCGATACCAAGGTCGCTCTGGAAGAACTGAAGACCACAATACGCCAGGAGCAGGAGGAAGAAGAATGAATAGAGGACCAAATCATCGGCTCCACCTGAACCTGGACGGCCTCACTGCCGATCTCGGGTGGATTAGCCTGAATAAGAAAAAAGAACCGATCTGCGGCGATTATTTTTATATCGCGGAGGAGAACGACAGACATACGCTCGTTCTCTCGGACGGCCTTGGCAGCGGAGTAAAGGCAAACGTCCTCTCCACGCTCACCGCGCGGATGCTGGGCAGGATGATCGCGGGCCATGTGCCGGCGCGCGACGCGGTGCAGGCTGTGATGGATACCCTTCCCGTCTGCAGTGAAAGACACCTTGCCTATGCGACCTTCACGGTATTGAATTTTCAGAATGATACCGCGCATCTGCTGCAGTATGACAATCCAGACGCGATCCTGATCCGCGATGGAAACGTGGAAGATTATCCGATCTATACTTCTGTTATGGGAAATAAAACGGTACATGAAAGCTTCCTTCAGTTTCGTGAAGAAGACATGCTGATTCTCATGTCGGACGGCGTCACGAATGCCGGGATGGGAACGACTAATTACAGTGGCTGGGGACGGGAGGACGTCGTGAAATTCTGTCGGCGCCGTTATGAGAAGGGAATGAGCGCCAGGGAAATGGCGTACCGGATCGCCGACGCGGGCGTCTGCCTCAATATGGAAGAAGTAGAGGACGACCTGACCGTGCTCGTCCTTCGGTTCTGCAGACCGCAGACAGCGAACCTTATGATCGGGCCGCCAAAGGATCCGGACCACGATCAGGCGTACATGGAACAGTTCTTCCGGAGCCTGGGCATGCATCTGATCTGCGGCGGTACAACCGGCCACATTGCGGCAAAACATCTTGGCAGGGAGCTGAAGATGATTCAGGATTCCGGTACGGAGGAAATCCCCTGCGCCATGCGGCTGGACGGCGTTGACTACCTGACCGAGGGACAGATAACCCTGGAAAAAGCGCTTTCCTACTGCAGGCAGTGGAACAACGATCCGCTCCCTTTCCTCACCGCAAAACGCTGGGAGGATCCGGCTGTCCATCTGCTGAATTTACTGTTCATGCGCTCGACAGATATTAATATATTTTTCGGAAATGCCCAGAACGAGGGACAGACCTCGCTCGGCCTTTCCAGCGAGGGGAAACGCGGAAAAGTGGAGGAACTGATCGGATATCTGAGAGACGCGGGCAAGAATGTGCAGATCACGTACTGGGCGGCCTGATTGTCCGCGCCGCAGGGCTTCGCGCTTCCAGCTGTTCGTTTCTGCGATAGTTTCTTTCAAAATTTAAATTTAAAAATCTTTTTCCAAAAGGCACAAGCCGCCCCGGGGAATATTATATCCCCCGGGGCGGCTTGTGGAGTTTTGTTCTGTTAATACTTTTCTTTGTCTGATTTTTGGACTGTGACCAGCAGCAGCGCTTTGCAATACAGCTGCCTTCTGCCGGAGGAGTTTTTGCATGCGCCAAAATACTGCTTTCAACCCCGGATAGGGGTTATCGGACGGAAAAACATACGGTATAAGTTTAAAAAAAGTTGAATTTACAGGAAAGAAGAAAGGCGGTGGAAAGTACGAAAGCAACCATGATTCAGTCCGGTGAGGCGGATCTTGCGTGGCTGAATTCCAACTATGCGGCGCAGTTTAAGGATGATGAGAATTTTAACAGCTGGGTATTCACCACGGCGGATTACCGCGCCGCTTCCATGGATATGGCGTCGGATTTCTGGTCGAGGAACGGAGATTCCATCGGCGTCCTGAATTATGCGCTGGATAAGGACGCAATCTGCCAGAGCACTCTGCAGGGGCAGGGATGCGCGGCCTACAGTCCGATTCAGCTGAACCCGCTCGGAACAACGACAGATGCTGACATTTATTCCTATGATCCGGAAAAATTCGCGGAAGAGATGGAAAAACTTGGATGGGAGAAAAATGAGGATGGTATCTACGAGCGCAACGGAGACGTATTTCACTTTACGATCCAGACGCGTGACTTTGAAGAGGAGCGTATTGCGATCGCGAATATGATGTCCCAGATGCTGAAGGATGTCGGAGTGGAGATGGAAGTTGTTCTTGTCACAAAATTTGACTGGACCGCAGGTTATAATGGTTTCCTTGCGGGCTACGCCACCCAGTTTGATCCGGATATGATTTACAAACAGTACGTTACAGGAGCAAGCGACAACAGCATGAGTTATTCCAATGCCGAGGTAGACAGGCTTCTTGCGGAAGGACGCCATGAAGCGGATCCGGAGAAGCGGAAGGAAATTTATGCCGAATTTGAGAAGGTATACGCAGAGGAACCGGGCGTTCTGCTCGCGGTATATCTGAACGGAGATTATGTGGGAACAAACGCTCTGTAAGGTCTTGATACGACAAGGGTACTTGGTCATCATGCGGTAGGCGTTATGTGGAATATTGAGGACTGGACGCTGAACAGATAGGAAACTGCGTTCTGTGAGATGAAAGATGCGCAGAAAACCTGCTGCGGCGAATAAAAGAACTGAGGAGTAAAAATGGCAGAAGAAGTACTCAGGCTGGAGAACCTGGCCATAAGTTTTGATACCGGGAAAGGTGAGGTTGAAGCGGTCAGAGGCGTAGATCTTACGGTGAATAAGGGAGAAATACTTTGTGTCGTCGGAGAGTCCGGCTGCGGCAAAACGGTTATGTGCCAGTCGGTGATGCATCTTCTGCCGCGTTATTCCCGGGTGAAGCATGGAAGAATGATCGTATGCGGCGAGGACATTACACATTATAGTGAGAGGCAGATGCGTCAGATCAGAGGACGCTGCATGTCGATGGTATTTCAGGATCCGCTGACGACACTGAATCCGACGATACCGATAGGAAAACAGATTACAGAGGCCATTTTGAAGCACGAAAAGATTTCGGGAGAAGAGGCAAAAAAACGTGCGCTGGAACTGCTGGAGCTGGTTGAAATTGAAGACGCCGAAAACAGAATTAATCTGCAGCCGCATTTTTTCTCCGGCGGGATGAGACAGCGCTGCGTTCTGGCTGTAGCGCTGGCTTCCAGACCGCGTATTCTCTTTGCAGATGAAGCGACTACGGCGCTGGACGTGACAGTTGAGGCGAAAATTCTGGATCTGCTGACAGACATACGGAAAAAAACAGGAATTTCCATTGTGTTTATTTCACATGATCTGGGAACCGTGGCCAGGATTGCGGATCGGGTTGCGGTTATGTACGCGGGGAAAATTGTTGAACTGGGTACGGCGGAAGAAATATTTTATGATCCCAGGCATCCGTATACATGGGGACTCCTTTCTTCCCTGCCGGCACTGGCGGCGGAAACAGGGGAGCTTCACTACCTTCCGGGCATGCCTCCGTCTCTGCTGGATCCGCCCAAAGGCGACGCATTCGCGGAACGGAATCAGTATGCAATGCGAATTGATTATGAAGAGATGCCTCCGATGTTTAAAATATCAGAAACGCATTATGCCGCGACCTGGCTGCTTGATCCAAGAGCGCCGAAAATAGAGTCGCCGATATGCCTGAAACCAGGGAGTGGATTATGGGCGAAAAAATGATAATAGAAACACGTGGTCTGAAACAGTATTTTCGGATCAGTGAAACGTATACAGTAAAAGCGGTGGACGGGATCTCTTTTGGGATCCGGACAGGGGAAGTATTCGGCCTGGTTGGAGAAAGCGGATGCGGAAAATCTACAGTTGCCCGTTCACTGACCGGTATCTACAAACCTACGGAAGGCGAGATCCTGTATGACGGCGAGACGGTCACAGGAAAAAACGCCAGAGCGGCTAAGATCAAAAATATGCAGCATGAAGTGCAGACGATTTTTCAGGATTCCGCGGCCGCGTTAAATCCCAGAATGACGGTTGAAAAAATCATTCTGGAACCGTATCGGATCCAGAAACTGAAAGCGGGCAAAGAAGAGCAAAGGCACAGACTGCTGGAGATGATGAGAAATGTCGGCCTTTCTGAAACATATCTTTCCAAGCTGCCGGGGGAGCTGTCAGGAGGACAGAGACAGAGGGTATCCATTGCAAGGGCGCTGATGCTGAATCCAAGGCTGATCATCGCGGATGAACCGGTCGCGTCGCTGGATATTTCCATTCAGGCTCAGATCATTACCCTGTTCCAGAGACTGCAGAAAGAAGGAAAATTTTCTTTCCTGTTTATTGCGCACGACCTGTCTGTTGTGCGTTTCATAAGCGACAAGATTGCCGTCATGCTCCGGGGGAAAATTGTGGAAATCGCGGAAACGGAAGAATTGTTTCAGAATCCTCTGCATCCGTATACAAAAGCTCTTTTGTCTGCTGTTCATGTTCCGGATCCGGTTTATGAGCGCAGCAGAAAAATTCTGTATTATGATACAGATACTCTGTCGGGCGAAAAACTGGAGGAAGTACTGCCCGGGCATTATCTGCTGAAGTAGAGCAAAATAATTGAAAAAATATCCCCCGGGGAGGCTTGTTGCGCCGTACAAATCTGGTATAATCATCATAAAAGGCGGGAACGGCAGATATGTGAGCACTGATTTCCAGTCCCGCGGCGTGAAATAGGAACGTTTACGGCAGAAGGAGGAATAATTATGCATATGGCGGATGCTCTGGTTGCCCCGGCTGTGGCGGGCACAATGTATGTCTGTTCGGCGGCGGCGGCAGCTTATTCAGTGAAAAAAGTACGGCTGGACGCAGATACAAAAAAGGTACCGGTGATGGGAATTATGGGGGCGTTTGTGTTTGCCACCCAGATGATTAATTTTACGATACCGGGGACGGGATCCAGCGGACATCTGTGTGGAGGTATGCTCCTGTCTGCTTTGCTGGGGCCTTATGCCGGTTTTCTGACAATGATCGGGGTACTTCTGATTCAGTGTCTGCTCTTTGCAGACGGCGGCCTGCTGGCCCTGGGGTGTAATGTCTGGAATATGGCGTTTTACGGGTGTTTTGTCGGAGCTCTGCTGATCTGGAAGCCGATCATGAAGAGTGGAATGTCGAGGATGAAGATTATCATAGCTTCTGTGCTCGGCTGTGTGCTGACGCTGCAGCTCGGTGCGTTCAGCGTTTCGCTTGAGACGCTGGCCTCCGGTATCACAGAGCTTCCTTTTACCGCATTTGTGGCGACAATGCAGCCGATTCATCTGGCGATTGGTTTTGTGGAAGGACTGATCACTGCGGCGGTACTTGTATTTGTGCATGAGGCGAGACCGGAGCTGCTGTTCGGGGCTTCCGAAACGGAACAGAAAGAGGGCAGATTCTCCTTTAAGAAGACACTGGTGATTCTTGCTGTTGCGGCGGCGCTGATCGGTGGTCTGCTGTCGCTTGTGGCATCGTCCAATCCGGACGGACTGGAGTGGTCGATTGAACGTATCACCGGTTCCGCGGAACTGGAAGCGGCAGGCGGAGTTTATCAGACAGCGGGTTCCATACAGGAATTTACATCCCTGCTTCCGGATTACGCGTTCAAGGGTTCGGAATCCGCGCTGGGAACAACATTCTCCGGCATTGTCGGATGCCTGGTCGTCGTGGCAGTCTGCGTTGTGGCGTGCCGGTTATTTAAATTCTTCAGAAAGAAAAAGACAGTATGAGTAAAATAGGAAATGCAATCTATGAAATCCATTATATGGATACATTAGCCGCAAGGAACCAGTGGGTGAACCGCATTCACCCGCTGGTTAAGTTTGTTTTGACGATCGGCTATATTATGACGGTGGTATCTTTTCAAAAATATGATGTGATCGGACTGGCAGGGATGGTGGTCTATCCGATCGCGGTCTTTATGTTGTCCGAATTATCCTTTTGGGACAGTATCAGGCGTCTGCGGCTTGTACTGCCCCTGGTGTGCTTTGTAGGCATTCTGAATCCGTTTTTTGACAAAAATCGGGTGCTGATCGCAGGGATCCAGATGAGCGCTGGCGTTCTGTCCATGATTACCCTGATCATGAAAGGCGTGTTCAGCGTGCTGGCCTCGTATCTTCTGATTGCGACCACATCGGTCGAGAAACTCTGTTATGCATTCCGCCTGCTGCATATCCCGAAAGCGGTAGTGACGCAGTTCATGCTGACTTACCGCTATATTACGGTTCTGCTTGGCGAGGCAAACCGGATCACACAGGCATATGCCCTGCGCGCGCCAAACCAGAAGGGTGTACATTTTAAAGTGTGGGGATCGCTTGCCGGACAGCTGCTTCTTCGCAGCATGGACCGGGCAGAGGATGTGTATGAGAGCATGCTGCTGCGCGGTTATCAGGGGGATTATCGGTATATGCAGGAGCGGATCGCTTTGCGCTGGCAGGATATCGTATATTTTGTATTCTGGGCCGGGCTGATTGTGCTGTTCCGGCTGTGTCCGGTGATACTACTAATTGGAAGTCTGACGGGAGGGATATTCGCATGAGCCATATACATATAGATGTTGAGAATGTATCATTTGCATATGAGAAAGAGAGAAAAATCCTGACGGATGTCAGTTTTCATGCGTCGGAAAATGATTCCATCGGCCTGATCGGGGCGAATGGCGTGGGAAAGTCCACTCTGCTGAAGCTGCTGGTGGGGCTGAATCTGGATTTTGAAGGATCGGTTCGGGTGATGGACATACCTGTGGAGAAACGCACTCTGTCGCAGGTCCGCGCACGGATCGGCTACGTGTTTCAGGATTCGGACAGCCAGCTTTTTATGACCACGGCGTATGAGGACATTGCCTTTGCGCCCAGAAATTATGGTCTTCCGGAGAGTGAAGTGCAGAAACGTGTGGAGCAGGCGCTGCAGATGACAGGGATTGAACATCTGAAAAATAAACAGATCTATAAAATGTCCGGAGGAGAGAAAAAACTGGTGTCGATCGCCACGATCCTGTCCATGACGCCGGATATCATCCTGATGGACGAGCCTTCCATCGCGCTTGATCCGCGCAACCGGAGGAATCTGATCCGCATCCTGAACTCTTTTGAACATCTGAAGATCATTGCGTCCCATGATCTGGATATGATTCTGGATACCTGTGAACGGACGATCCTGATGGCGGACGGGAAGATCATCTGCGATGGAAAGACAGAGGATATACTGTCCGATAAAGAGCTTCTGGAAAATAACGGACTGGAACTGCCTTTCTGCATGCAGGGGAGGACAGGTGTTTAGATTATGTTGATTGTTCCAGCTGCTTGCGGCGGGGAATTTGGTTTGCAGGAAACTGCAAAAAACATTGACAATCCACAACGCATGCTTTATACTGTGATCGTGCAATTAAATAATAAAAAACAGGTGCAAAATAGAACGATTCTATTTTGAAGAGGGAATTAGGTGAGAATCCTAAACGAACTGGTCACTGTATTCAGGGAGCAAGTCCGAACAGGCCATTGCATAGTCCGATATGTGAGAAGGCCGGATGAGCACTGATCTGTAAGTCAGGAAACCTGCCTGGAATGTGAGATGAGCTCCAGATACAGCGAAACATCTTTATAATTGCATCGCTTCGCAGCCGGTGCCGGCGGCGGAGGATGGCAATTTTCCTTTGTCCCGGACAGACGAAGGTATGGTATGTGTCTGCATATGCTGCAGGCACTTTTTATTTATGCGGGTAATGAGCCATTTGGCGAATCCCTGCGCTCTCCCCTTTGTTTGCTGTGATTATCTGGCTGCACATCTGACAAATGAGGATTTCAGCAATAACTTCTCGGAATCTCAATAAATGAGATTCCAACCGAAAATTGACAACCGAATATCGTGCAGAAAAAGAAATTTA
>CANQAR010000140.1 GCA_947588845.1 uncultured Lachnospiraceae bacterium | reverse complement strand
GCCACCGCGATGCTCGACCAGGAGCTGAGCAGCTTGCCGTTCGTCTTTACCAGCGTGGAGATCGTACCTGTGATCAGCACGCCGAAGAACGAACCGATGACGTTTCCGACGCCTCCTGTCAGCAGTGTTCCGCCGATAACGGAGGACGCGATCGCGTCCATCTCAAGGCCGGTCGCCTGCCCGACGCTCGCGGACATCGTGTTCATGCAGAAGCAGATTCCTCCGATTGAACACAGGAACGAGGACAACATGTAAGCTTTCAGCTTCGTCGCCTTGACGTTCAGACCCATCATCGCCGCCGACTGCTCGTTGCCGCCGACCGCGTACAGACTGCGGCCGAACTTTGTGTAGCGCAGAACAATGAAGATGACCACGATCACCGCCAGCGCAATAAGCACCGGAAGACGCACGTACGGGATCTGCAGTTTCCCTTTCCGGTTCAGATATGCGCCGATATTGAACGGGATATTGAATTTCATGTTCGCGAGATTTACGAAAAACTGACTGGACCGGACAGAAAGCTGGTCGGTCGAGATCACGGCCGTCATGCCGCGCGCAAAGAACATGCCTGCCATTGTCACGATGAACGGCTGGATGTTCAGATACCCGACGCAGAAGCCCTGCACGAAACCGAACAGAAGTCCGAGTGCCAGAACGAGCACACACAGAAGGACGGGATTCATGCCCCTGTTCTCCATGCCGTACGCAAGGACCATGCAGTCAAGCGCGATCAGGGAACCGACCGAGATATCGATTCCGCCGGTCAGCATGACGCAGGTCATGCCGCAGGCCACGCAGAGAAGTCCCGAGTTGTTGATCAGGATATTCAGGAACGTCTGCAGATGGCTGAAGCCTTTCTCTCCATAGATCACACATCCGGCCGCGTACATCACGACAAACAGCAGGATGGTGAGCAGAAGCAGAATCGTATTTCCATTCATTGATTTTTTCTTTTTCATCTGTTCTTACCCCCTTGCCCTGGCCGCGCGCTTCGCCGACCTTTTGTTGAGATAATCCTTGAATACCGGAGACTGGATCACAACGATCGCGATAACGATGATCGCTTTGTAAACCGGAGCCTCACTCGTGGAAACGCCGAGCGCGAGCAGCGTCGTCGTGATCGCCTGGATCGTGTAGGCGCCGATGATCGAGCCGAGCAGATTGAACTTGCCGCCGCCGAGGCTGTTGCCGCCGAGCGCGACGGAAAGGATCGCGTCAAGCTCATAGTTCAGACCGATATTGTTTGAATCCGCCGAGGTAATGCGGGACGCGTTCACGATGCCCGCAAGACCCGCGCAGAGTCCGCAGATGATGTAGCAGAGCATGATGATGCGCTGGGAATTCAGTCCCGCGATCCTCGATGCTTTCTTGTTGATGCCGACGCTCTGGATATAAAGGCCGAGCGCGGTCTTTTTCAGGATCAGGATCATGACGACAACACAGACCACCGCGACAATGATCGGTGTCGGGATCGGTCCCGTAAACCCGCCGAGCTTCGCGAAGCTGCCGGCACGGATGTAAACGATCAGGTTGTTGCACAGCAGAAGGCCGATCGCCCTCGCCGCCGAATACAGGATCAGCGTCGCCACCATAGGCTGGATTTCCAGATAGGCGACAAGGAAACCGTTGAACGCGCCGCAGACGCAGCCCATCAGGACGCCTGCCGCAAAGCCGACGATCAGCGGAACCTGAAGCTCGCTTGCGGAGGCAACGCCGAAACCGGCAAGCAGCATACAGCACATGGACGCCGACAGCGACATGACGGAACCGACGGAAATATCGGTACCGGCAGAAGCTGAGACAACAAGCGTCATGCCGACCGCGAGGATCGCGATCTCACTGCCGCGGTTCAGCACGTCGATCAGACGGCCGTAGAGCACGCCATTGCGGATCGAGATCGTAAAAAAGTTAAATGCGAAGTTCCCGCTTGCCGCGTCATACAGGATGTTAGCCGCCATGACGAGAATCATACAGAAAATCGGCAGAAACAGCGTATTTTTTGTCAGTTTTTTGATTGTACTCATTTATCGGCACCTCCTGCAATCGCCTGCATGACTCTGTTCTGCGTCAGCTCGCCGGTGAGCTCACCGACTTTCGCGCCGTCTCGAAGGACGACCATGCGGGAACAGGTACGCAGCATCTCTTCAATCTCGGAGGAGATAAAGATAATACTCTTCCCCTCGCCCGCAAGCTGCAGCACAAGCTTCTGGATCTCCGTCTTCGTACCGATATCGATGCCTCGCGTCGGCTCGTCGAGGACGAGGAAGTCCGGATTCGTCGCAAGCCAGCGCGCGAGAATTACCTTCTGCTGATTTCCGCCGGAGAGCTGCTTGATCAGAGTCTCCTTGCTCGCGGTTTTGATCTGGATCAGCTTTATGTACTCATCCGCGATCTCGATCTGTTTGCTCATCGGAAGCAGGCGGAACACGCCTCTCTTCGCCTGCATCGCAAGAATGATGTTTTCACGCACGGACAGCTCCCCGATGATTCCCTCCGCCTTACGGTCGTCAGGCAGAAGTCCCATGCCAAGGTTCATCGCGTCGATCGGCGCGTTGATTTTCACTTCCTTGCCGTTTACCTTCATCGTTCCGGTCTGAGCCTTGTCTGCGCCGTAGATCACGCGGGCAAGCTCGCTTCTGCCCGAACCGAGCAGACCGCACAGTCCGACAACTTCACCTTTATGCAGCAGGAAATCGAACGGCTTGATCGTCCCCTTATGGCTGAGACCCTTCGCGTCGATATAGACATCCGCGTTGCTGTAGTCAACAACCTCATCCGACTTGATGGAGGCAAGATCATCGAAATCTTTGCCCATCATGGCCGCCACCAGTTTCACGCGCGGAAGATCTTCAATCGGATATTCTCCGACAAGCTGACCATTCCGAAGCACCGTGATCCGGTCGCAGACTGCATATACCTGCTCGAGGAAATGCGTGACAAACACGATGCCGACGCCCTGCGCCTTGAGCTTGTTCATCAGGACAAACAGCTTCTCCACCTCGTTGTCGTCGAGTGAGGAAGTCGGCTCGTCAAGAATCAGCGCCTTGCAGTCCATATCGACCGCGCGCGCGATCGCGATCATCTGCTGAATCGCAAGCGAGAAGTTTTCAAGATTTTCCGTCACATCGATGTTAATATCGAGTTCCTGCATGATCTTCTGCGCGCCCTGAATCATCTTTCTGCGGTTGATCGTGCCGAAACGGGTCATCGGCTCACGTCCGATGTAGAGGTTCTCCGCCACGGAAAGGTTCGGGCAGAGATTTACTTCCTGGTACACGGTGGAAATTCCTTTTTTCTGCGCGTCCAGCGTCGAGTGGTTCACCACCGGTCCCTGAATGCCGTCCACATGAATCTCTCCTGCCTCAAAAGCATTGATACCGGTCAGGCACTTGATCAGCGTCGACTTGCCCGCGCCGTTCTCGCCCATCAGCGCGTGGATCTCGCCCTTGCGCAGGGTGAAGTCCACATTATCCAATGCTTTCACGCCGGGGAAGGTCATTGTGATGCCGCGCATCGTAAGTAATACATTATTTTCCATAATTCTCTCCTTCCCTGTTTTTTTAACCGGACAAAGAAATTTTATCCCTGCCCGCCGCGCGGCCCGCGCGCTGCATTTTTTACACGGGCCTGCTCAAAGAAGAAGGGAGTTCCTTCTTGAACTCCCTTCTGAAAATCAATTGCCAGTTTATTTTTCATCTGTGGAGCTTTTCCACACGGCGTCTGCCACTGCAGTTCAGAAAAACACTCTGCGGTTCCCGCGATTTCCACGCAGGATAATGAAAACCATCTCACAAAACAGCGCAGGTATGAACCGCAGCAAATACCCCGCAGATTATTTCCTTTCCCACTTCACGCTTCAGCATAAAAACCGGGCTTTCCTGTCTGACGTTTTCATGTCCGCAGAACATGAATACTCTTAGTACGCACGGTTTGCCAGAACATCCTCTGTCATCTGGGTAACCGGCTGCTCCTCGCCGTCGATCTCGATCGAGGTAACAACGTCCTCATTCGCGAACCAGCTCTCTGTCATGTAGATCTCTTTCTCCGGCTCCTCGCCTGCCTCAAGCTGCTGAATAACTTTCTCAACATCCGGAGCTGCCAGCGGGTTGCACTCGAAGACTGCTGTCAGATCGCCTGCAAGCAGAGACTCCATGATCGGCTTGTTGCCGTCGAAGGAAACAAGGACCACATCGCCGTTCGGGCCATAGGAAACGCCTGCTGCCTTCATAGCGTCCATTGCGCCAAACGCCTCATTGTCGTTCTGAGCGATGACTACATTGAACTGTCCCTCATAGCTCTTGCAGTAAGACTCCATAACTTCCTGGCCGCCTGCCTGTGTGAAGTCGCCGTCCTGAGAATCAAGAATCGTCCAGCCGTTCTCCTCAGCTACCTGATTGAAGCCGTCGGTACGTCCGATCTGTGCGGAAGAACCCTTGGTACCCTCGATCACCAGAGCGTTGATCTCCTCGATGCCTTTGGCTTCTGCGTATGCCTTCAGCCACTGGCCGCATGCGATACCTTCTGTCAGGAAGTTGGAACCTACCCAGGAAACATATTTGTCAGAATCGTCGATCGTACGGTCGATCACGATAACCGGAATGCCGGCATCCTCGCACTCTGTCAGAACGGTGTCCCATCCTGTGGAAACGATCGGGTCGATGATGATGTAGTCAACATCCTGCTCGATAAAGCCGCGGACTGCCTCCAGCTGAGTTGCCGGATCATTGTCGCAGTCCACAAACTGCAGGTCATAGCCGTTCTCCTCTGAGAAAACATCCTCAGCGGACTTTGTGGATGCTGTACGCCAGTCTGACTCATGTCCAACCTGCGCGAAACCGACTGTGATGAGGTCTCCCTCAGCCTGTACGGAAAGTGCGGACATGCAGAGCGCTGCTGTCATAGCTGCCAAAACAACGAGTCTCTTTTTCATGTGAATTCCCTCTCTTTCATATTAGTGAATTAATTACAACTTACATTCCTATTTTAGATAAATTTCACTAAAAAGTCAACCGGTTTTTTGTATGTTCCTACAATTCAGCCAAATGAACAATACCGCTTTATTGAGTATTTTCCATAAAACCCATACCAGTTTGAATTTCAAAAGAATGCCGGAAGGAAAAAGTTGATTATTTTTTGCTTTTCCTTCCGGCAGGTTAAATTTTCTTTGATTTTTCTGTATGCCGTCTCCGCGGATTCCCGCGTTTTCGCGTTGTGATTCTGCACATAAGGCACGCACGCTGCTGATGAAAGCACAACCATAGGAAAAATTTTTAACATTCCGGGGCCGGAAGATAAAATTTTTCTCCCGATTCCACCGCTCTCTTTTCTGCGCGCCGCAAACTGCCGCAAATCAGTGGAACAGCCGGCTGTTATTCACGACGATGTCTGCAGCGTCGGCTCCTTTTTTCCTTTCGCGCCGCGCACGGCCCCCTCCAGCCTCCAGTTCAGCCTGACCGGCGGGACCGTCTTACCCGCAAGCATACGCAGGAGACAGTCGACGGCCACCCGCGCCGGATGCTGACCAGCACAGACAAGGGAAGGAAACAAAACTTCTTCATCCTGTGCTCCGGAATCATCCCGGAAACACAGAAGTTCAAAGTCCTCCGGAACATGCAGACCCAGCTTTTCAAGTGCATCCGCCATCCGACGGGCTGTTCTGCCGTCACGGCAGATGGCGGCGCTGCATGACCCGATGATCTGCTTCGCTGCGGGCAGCCAGAACCAGCTGTCTTCGAATGACTGGCATTTCTCATAAATGGATGATGCGCACAGACGCCTATCTCTCCGAGCCGGGCCGGCGGCACGATCCTCTTCGACAGAAAAGTTCCCGCACGCACGCGCGGAACAGGCTTCTTTCCCGAAAAACGGATCATTTGAAACAGCAGGCCGGATTTCCTGACCGGGAAGCCACAGATAACAGTCCTCCTCCATCGCAAGATCATAATCCCGGATCGCGGAGACACAGCCGCCGTACCGCTCCAGATCCTGCATATCCCTGCTTCCGAACAGGCAGGCAATACGAGTGTGGCCGCGGGATATCAGATAACGCACGGCGAGATGTCCTCCTGCCAGATTGTCCATCGAGACATAAAGCATATCCTCCAGGCCTCTGTACGGGCTTCCGACAAACACAAAGGCCGTCCCGGCATTTTTCAGGCGCCGGCAGAGATCCAGATTCGGGTTCGGCAATGCGGTGCTCGTTCCCGCGATGCAGATACCCGCAGCCGGATCCTGACACAGACTCTGCAGAACCTCACGCTCCACTGTAATTTTTCCCCCGGTTGAATAAAACTGAGTCTCATATTTCTGAATTCTGCAGACTGAACGGATCTCCTGAACGACAGGCTCCGGAAGGTACGCTTCTCCTTCCGGCAGAAGAATCGCAATTCTGCCTCTACTTTTATCATCTCCCAGCGTAGCATAGCTGCCGCTTCCCCTCTTCTTTTCCAGGATTCCTTCTTTTGCAAGGAGAGCGAGCGCCTGCCGCACGGTCTGCCGGCTGACTTTGTGGAGCACAGCGAGCTCCCGCTCTGACGGAAGCCGACCTCCGTCCAGAGTACCGGACAGGATTTCCTCCCTCAGCCGCCCGGCAAGCTGCCTGTATTTTGGAATTGTCACGCCATCCCTCCCCGCTTCTTTTCGGTGTTTTTAGAGGCCCAGTGTCATGCTTTTTCATGTGAACATGGAATGCATGACCTTTCGAGCCCGGCATCATTTAATACCCTCTCTCCTGGATCAGCTCCTCCGTCAGCATCTCCGGCTCAAAAACGGTCTCCTCAACATAACTCTCCTTCGGAGGCGTCTCACCGGCTTCCAGCATGGAAATGATCTTCTCGACACGCGGACCGTGCAGAGGATTGCATTCGACATTCAGATTAATCAGCCCTTCCATGCAGGCAGTCAGCCCGGCCTCCGTCGCGTCAAAGGAGATCAGAATGACGTCCCCGTCCTTCCCGTAGGTGAGTCCGGCCTCATCGAGCGCCTCCATCACGCCAAAGGCCTCGTTATCGTTCTCACAGTAGACGACATCAACCTTTCGCGTCACTTTCAGAATATCGCGCATGACCTCGTACGCCTTCGCCTGTGTGAATTCCCCGCATTCCCGCGCCGCAAGCTTCCAGTTTCTGTGAGCGGCAAGTCCTTCATCCAGTCCGGCTGTGCGCCCAAGCTGCGCGGAAGAGTTCAGGCTCCCCTGAATATGGACGATCGAGATCTCCTCCTCTTCTCTTCCCTGCTCCCTCAGATACTCCTCCAGCCACTGTACGGCCCGCACGCCTTCTGCCTTCATGTCGGAACCGACCCACGCCGTATAAAGACTGTCATCCTCCGTCTCCACACGCCGATCCATCACGATCAGAGGAACCCCGGCGTCCCGCGCTTCCGCGAGAACTTCCTCCCACCCGGACACCACAACAGGAGCAAGTACAATATAATCAACCTCCCGCAGAATAAAATTGCGGATCGCCGCAATCTGCTTCTCCTGACTCTGCCGGGCATCGTCCATCAGCAGCTCGTAGCCGGCCTCCTCTGTAAACGTATCTTCCATGGATTCTGTGTTCGCGATCCTCCAGTCGGACTCATTTCCAAGCTGTGAAAACCCGATCACCATCGCCCCCTGCGCGGGATCCTCCGCCATGGCCGCTTCCTTTTCCTCCGCCATGCAGGCCGTCAGCATAAGAGCCATAAGAAAAACAGCCGCCCCGAAAACTGCCTGCCTGTATCGCCGTTTTCTGTCTCTTTCTTTTTTGTGATCTTTTGTCCCTGAGATTTTCATTTTTCCCGTATTTCACTCCCACCATTTACGGGGAGCAGCAAAACAATTTTCGTTTTGCTCGTTCCCTGCGCCGAATTTGCGCCGCTCAAGCGGCATTTTTCCGCTGCAAATCTAATGCCGCACTGTAGTTTCCGCTTTCCGTTTGGGAATCCGAACACCCACCACGGTTCCTTCTCCCTTACGGCTTGTAATCTCAAGCCCGTACTCCGGTCCAAACAGAAGCTGAAGCCGCTCATGTACCGTCGCAAGCCCGAAACCGACACGCTCCTTGTGCCCCATCGCGGCCCGCACCTGCCGCAGCCGCTCTTCCTCCATCCCGGCGCCGTTGTCCGACACAGTCAGGCAGATGTCGCCGCCGTCCTCATAGCCGGTCACCACAATCTCTCCCTGCCCGCGCTTCATCTTGATCCCGTGATAAAGCGCGTTTTCCACAAGAGGCTGCAGCGTCAGTTTGGGAATCATGCAGTCCGAAAGCTGGCCTTCGATCGAAATCCGGTATTTCAGGATGTCCTTGTAGCGGACCTGCTGAATATGCAGATAGCTGCGCACATGCTGTTCCTCCTCGCGCAGGGTGATGATATCCCGCCCCTTGCTCAGCGACGAGCGGAAATATCCCGACAGATCCGTGACCATCCCCACCGCCTGCTCATATTTATCCGTCTCAATCAGCCAGATGATCGTGTCGAGCGTATTGTAGAGAAAATGAGGATTGATCTGCGCCTGAAGAAGCGCAAGTTCCGCGGAGCGCAGGCTGATCTGCTCCTGCCGGTTCTGCTCAATCTGCCGGTTGAGGCGCTCCACCATCTGCTCAAATCCATTGCTGAGCGTCTGAATCTCATACTCCTGCGCCGCGACAGGCTCCTGCACCGTCAGATCACCGTCCGAGATCGCCTGCACACGGCTGCACAGCGCACGGATCGGCCCGGTCACAGAACGGCCAAAAAGCATCATCCGGCGCACCATCCACAACAGCAGAACCGACGCGAATAAAAGAATCAGCGCAATCTCCAGATACAGTCTTTTTGTCATCTGGGTCTGCAGTTCATCGAGCCTCACCGCTTCATAGTACAGATACGTATACATATAGGCCTGGATCATATCTGTCAGGACATAGATGTTGTTTTCCAGCTGAGACTGCCTCTCATCATAAGACTGCGTCGCCTCAATCTGATAAATTTTATCTTCAAGATTTTCACAGAGCTTGCTGACATCGTTCACCGCTTTCCAGCTTTCCTTCTGCGTCGTTGTATCCTGAAGACTCAGCGCGAGTTCCCGCGCCGCCTTTACTTCCTCGATGGGAAGCCCCTCCGAGTAGCGGCTGCCGACAACATAGTAATACATTTTGAGGTCGATCGATTCTTTAAAATCCTGGTTAAACTCCGACGCTGTCGTCACATTATGAAGAATTTCCCGGTACCTGCCCGCATAGGCAAGGAAAGCCGCAAACGTGACCAGAATGGTTCCGATCACAGGAACCGCAAGAAGAATCATCAGTTTCTGCAGCTTCTGTTCAAATGTCACCGGCGCGGCGTCCTTTTTCCGGCTCATCCCTGTTTTCCTCCCATCCTGTAATCCCGCGGTGTGCAGCCCTGTGTCTTGCGAAATACAAAACTGAAATAATGAGGATCCCGGTACCCTGTCTCATTCGCGATCTCCGCCGTGCGCTTATCAGTCCGGCGCAGCAGTTCTTTCGCCTTTTCCATCCGTTTCTGCGTCAGATACTCCACAAATGTCTGTCCCATCTCCTGGCTGAATACTGCGCTGAGGTAGCTTGCGCTCACATTCGTAAAACGGGCGACATCTTTCAGGGAAAGCGATTCCTCCGCGTAATGCTCCCCGATAAACGCAAGCGCCCCGCTGATGACGCCGCGATGCTGATTCTTCGCCTCTCTCTCCCGCAGTCCAATCACCCGTTCCAGCACCCCGGCGATATATTCCTCCAGCTCGCTTCTGCTGACAGCTCTGCCGGTCATCTCCATCACAGCCAGCCCGTCCAGCAGGTCCGTCTGCGTACAGCCGAGTTCCTCAACATACGCGATTGCAAGAAATCTTACATTCAGCATAATATACTGACAGAACAGCCGGGAATCCGCCGCATCTCTCAGACTCTTCACATAATCCGCCGCAAACTGCCGGATTTCCTCGGGCATCCCGCTCTGAAGAAATTCCCGGAGGGCTGCAGAATCAAGCTTTGCCATATCCAGACTTCGGAGATCCTGTTCCTCTTTAGCCAGCTGTGCTTTCCACGGCGCTTCCTGATCAGATTTTTCCTGTTCCGCCTGCGAAAGCCGGGTATCCGGCTCTTTTTCCGGAGAATGATCTTCCGGCTGTGCCCGGTTCTGCGTCGATTCCGGAAAAATTTCCTGCTTCTGCGTTTCCAGCCGAAGATTTCCGGAAAATTCTTTCTTTTCCCGCTCGCTCTCTATTTTCTCCTTCACCTCGACAAGAGTCCTGATCAGCATGGCCTTTGTGACCGGCTTCAGCAGATACTGTTCCACCCCGATCCGAAGCGCCTGCCTTGCGTACTCAAAATCATCATATCCGCTGATGATAATGATCTTCGTATCCGGAAGTTCTCTGCTCACAAGCCGTGAGAGCACCAGTCCGTCCATGAACGGCATCCGGATATCCGTGATCAGAACGTCCGGTTCCGTGCTGCGAATCAGCGGCAGGGCCTGTTCTCCGTCGGCCGCCTCGCCGACAAACACATATCCATACTGCTGCCACGGGATAATATCCCGGAACCCTTCTCTTATGATCGCCTCGTCCTCCACAAGAAACACTTTCAGCATCAGCCGCACCCTGCCTTCCCGTTTTTGGAGATATCTTACCATAAAGACTTTGTAAAATCCAGTATGCTGTTTATCCGCCGTAATCAGCCATGGAATGAACAAAAAGAATTCCATGGTCCGCGCCTCAGACCTCGGGATTTCCGGACAAAATGTCCGAAAATCACCTCGAGCTCGGCGGGGGAGTGAACCAATGTCATTAAGTTTAGGTAACGGGTTGGATTCTGTCATGGGGTCTAACCCATTTTTGATCTTTTT
>CANQAR010000139.1 GCA_947588845.1 uncultured Lachnospiraceae bacterium | reverse complement strand
GAGGCCCTATACAGTAGGGGCGGTGTGGACACGCCTGTAAGAATAAGGGTTGCCTGAGACCTGGGAAAAGAAGGAAAAACCAGACTTCTTACGAATGGAGGATCCGTGCAGGATTCTCTGAAGCCCCCCTTGTCGCGAGTGGGGGGCGGTCCACAGAAAATTACAATTTTACAATATTACATCTCAGCCATAAAGGGGAAGCGCAGGCTCCCCCTTTATTTTGCGGGCAGTTTCCCGACTGCCGCAGCATAGACGGCGCACTCATACGTTTTCTCAGCGGACGGACCAGGCATAAAATCAAGCAGTTCATCGAGACGGTCCTGATCATAGGCGCCCACCGCGCAGCAGCCGCATCCCACGGCGGTGGCGGCAAGATAGAGATTCTCGCAGGCGTGGCCGGTGTCCAGCAGGATGTATTTGGCGGATTTGAGACCGTACCTCCACTCGGTGCGGTAGGGGAGCGCGCTCAGCACGAAGACGACAGGCGCTTTTGCGGCGAAGGTCTGTCCGCACAGAGCTTCTGTCAGCTCTTCCTCGTAATCGCCGCGTTTGTCCCATACCTCGAGCTGGTGATTTTCGGGGAGATAGTGATAGATTCCCCTGTCCAGTCCTTCCACGTTGTTCAGGAACAGATAAGTCTCGAGCGGATGACGCGAGCCGGCCGAGGGAACATTGCGGAAGGTGACCGGATTGGAACCGGGACCGGCCATGCGGCGGACGCCCTGCGCGCTCCACAGGAAAAATGAAAGCTCGAGAAGCGAGACTGGTTCCGGGCTGTATTTGCGGCGGCTTTCACGCTGCGCAAATACCGTGCGGATGTCTGTTATGAGATTCAGCTTTTCAAAGTCAGTCGGCAGTACGATCGTTCCCCAGCCCTGTTTTTTCTTTAAGGGAGGAAGAGGAGAGAGGTTCTTTTCCTGGTCTGTCTTTTCTGCTCCGACGTCGGACAGGTTGTATCCCGTCAGGAGCTGTCTGTTTTTCATGATCTGGTATCTGGTTTTGTCGTTCATAGCTTGAGTCCTTTCCTGGTTATATAGTATCAGGTCAAAAATATGGTATCATATCATTGCCCCTGAAAAGAAAAAATATGATCAGTATTACAGATTCTAATTGGCGGATTTCCTGAAGCTGTGTTATGATTAGATTATATATGCACAGGAAGGATATGACAATCAAAAATGAAGGGAGGTTCCGGTTATTGTTGATTCTGAAGGCTCTTTTTTACGCAGAGCCAGGAGCAGCGGCATAGTACCGGTCTGCAGGATTGGAGGCTGGAAACAGAGAAAGGATAATGAATAGTATGAGTGATTTAAACAGATTTCATGAGGCACATAAGAATGATTATGCATCGGCGCTGGAAGAAATTCGGCGCGGAAGGAAGACCAGTCACTGGATCTGGTATATTTTTCCGCAGATAAAAGATCTTGGAAGAAGTTCTATCGCTGAATATTACGCGATTCAGGATCTGCAGGAGGCAGTTGACTATCTGAAGGATCCGGTTCTTGGCAGTCATCTGATTGAGATTTCGGAAGCGCTGCTTGCGCTTGATTCCTGTAATCCGCTGGAGGTTATGGGCGGCCCTCCGGACGACCTGAAGCTGCGCTCGTGCATGACGCTGTTTCTGGAGGCGGATCCGGGGTGCGAAGTGTTCCGCAAAGTGCTGGACAAGTTTTATCACGGAGAACCGGACAGGAAGACGCTGGAGCTTCTTGGCAGAAACAGGACATGAATTGAAATCTTGAGCGCATTCTTTTGACCCCGGCATCATCTTTATGGAGAACGTATACCACACAGGAGGATTGATGATGAAGAAACGATATCTTGTACTGGCAATTCTTGTATTTGTGATGGTTTTGACTTCGGTCTGGTATATGAGAAATACGTATTCCAGCGAAGTGGATGTAGATGATTATCTGAAGCAGGACGGGAAGGTTAAGGTCTCGGAGATTGAGGACGGACTGTTTCTGGACGGACAGGGAATTGATACGGCGATAATTTTTTATCCGGGCGCGAAGGTGGAGTACACTTCCTATCTTCCGCTGTTTTACCGGCTGGCGGAGCGGGGGATCGACAGTTTTCTGCTTGAGATGCCGCTTGACATGGCATTTCTTGGAATTGAAAAGGCGAACGATATTCTGGCAAATTATGAATATGAAAACTGGTACATGGCAGGTCATTCGCTTGGCGGGGCGATGGCGGCGGTTTATGCCTCGGAACATTTGAAAGATCTCAGCGGGCTGATTCTTCTGGCGGCTTATCCGACAGAAAACCTGAACAGAAAAGGCTTTTCGGTTCTGTCGCTGTACGGGAGCGAAGATCAGATCCTGAATTTCGGAAAGCTGGAGAACAGCCATGTCTATATGCCTGAGGCGTTCACGGAAATCTGCATTGAAGGCGGCAACCATGCGTGGTTCGGCAATTATGGAGAGCAGAACGGCGACGGGGAAGCTTTGATCAGCCGGGAGGAGCAGCAGGAGCGGACGGCAGAAGAAATTTTAAAATTTGTGGAGGAAATTTTGTGAATGATTTTTCGAACATGTGGGATTTTTGTATTCTTGAAGGTGTAGATTTTCCAAATTGTAACCGGGTTCATCCGCTGATGCAGAAAAGAGTACAGACTTTGCTGAAGGATATGAAAGAAGATCCCAATATTGAAAAAATGGTTTTGTTTGGCAGCGCGATTGAATTTCGCTGCAGCAGTTTCAGCGATCTGGACATTTATGTTGAGAAAAAGAATAAGAATCTTCCTTTAAAAACGGAACCGATGCTGGACTGCGAGGTGGATATTGTCTGCAACCTTGATCCGAAGTCCGATCTGTACAGAGAGATTGACAGAAAGGGACTTTTATTGTATGAGAGGGAAATAGAATGTGCGATGTAAGACTGTTTCGGAGCGGTTTTCTGGATTATCAGCTGGCACGGAATATATGGGAAATGCCTTATAATGATGAGATGTTTCTGAATAATGCGGCGTATCATCTGCAGCAGTGTGTTGAGAAAATCACAAAAGGCGCGCTGGAATGTACAGGAGTTACCGTACCGAATACACACCGGCTGTCAAAATTGTTTTCCATGGTTCAGAATAACGGGGCAAATCTGGTGATCACGGAGTGGATGGATGATCATGCGGAGATGCTCAGTGAATGGGAGGCGGAAAGCCGCTATAACATGGATTTTCTTGTTGAAAAGAGGAAGCTGGAGAAGGCCCTGGAAAAAACGGAAGAGTTTCTCAGAATTAACGGTATTTGGGAAGATCTGAGACCGGAGCTGCGGGACGAGAAGACGAGGCAAAGACTTCTGCAGTGTATGCCGACAGATAAAAGAGACTGCAGTGATTTTGAACTGAACTGTTATTTCATCATGTTTGCCAGAAAATTAAATATATCCGGATAATCAAACAAAAAACTTGCAGTTTTATTCACATGATGGTAAGATGTTTTTGTCAATATTGTATAAGGAGGAAACTGACAATGGCAAAACAGTTATCACGCCGTGATTTCTTAAAGGGCACGGCAGCAGGAGCTCTTGGACTTGCGGCGGCAGGTATGCTCGGCGGCATTTCTCTGGCGGCTGAGGGAGAGACAGCAGCTGCGGGTACTTACATTCCGGGTACATACACAGCGACTGCAAAGGGTATCAACGGCGACGTATCCGTAACCATGACGTTTGACGCGGAATCCATCACGGATGTCGTGCTTGACGTATCCGGCGAGACTCCGTCAATCGGAGGCGCGGCAGGAGATCAGCTTCGCGAGGCCCTGATGGCAGCGCAGAGCGCGGAGATCGATGGTGTTGCGGGAGCGACGATCACCTCTGAGGCAGTCAAGAAAGCGGCAGGCAAGTGTATCGCGATGGCGAAGGGCGAGTCTGTGGCAGAGTCCGTATCCGTTATTCCGGATGGAAGCGATGAGGACTGGCTGGGCGAGGAGCCGGTAGTGGACGAGTCCATGATCACAGAGACGGTCGACACCGACATCGTGATTGTAGGCGCCGGCAACGGCGGCATGTGCGCGGCTGCTTACGCTGCGGCAAACGGACTGGACTTCCGTGTTGTTGAGCAGAATTCTGTAGTACAGGATACACGTCACTGGTACGGCGCGATCGATTCCAGCGCGGCAAAGGCAGCAGGCGCGGCTCCGATGAACCGCAAGAAACTGCTCCATGAGATCAGCCGTTACGCTTCCGGCAAGTGCGATCAGCGTGTCGTTAAGACATGGATCGACGAGTCCGCGGCAATGCATGATTTCGTATCCGGCATCCTTGAGAATGATCCGTACAATTATACCTGCCAGTTTACTGTCGGAGAAGAGGCACGCTGGCCGGATGATCCGGGCGATGTGAGCACGGACTATGTGTTCCCGGAGCAGGAGCATACGTATCACGGATCTGAGATTCCGAGAAACGTTGTGTTCCAGCAGTACATTGAAGAGAGAGGCTATTCTGTTGACTTCAATACCAGCCTTGTAAAGCTTGAGAAGGATGACACAGGCCGTATCACCGGCATCATCGCGCAGTCCTCAGAGGACGACCACTTCATCCGCTACAACGCGGCAAAGGGCGTTCTTCTCGCATGCGGCGGCTATCCGGGCAACCCGTACATGATGCAGCAGCTTGATCCGCTCGGAACTTCCGTCACGACGGCATGCAGCTTCTCGCCGGCAGATAAGGGTTATGGAATCCGCGCGGCGATCTGGGCAGGCGCGGCGTTTGATGATGAGCCGGCCCCGATGCTCTTCGACCGCGGTATTGTGGCTCCTGGCGTTGACGCAGGCTACTCAGACAGCCCGAGCGCTTTCGGCGGCAAGGAATTCATGGGCCCGATCCGTCAGTACAATCCGGGTACCCAGCCGTTCCTGAAAGTGAACCGCAACGGCGAGCGTTTCGCGAACGAGAGCTGCCCGTATAATGATATCCTTTACGCGGCTGCACATCAGCCGGGCCATGTGTACTGCCAGGTACATGACGCCAACTACTATGACGACTGCGTGCGCTTCCACACAATCGGCTGCTCCGCTCAGTCACGTTCCAGCAAGGACTATTATGATGCTCAGATTCAGAACGCAATCGATACGGGCGTTATGTTTAAGGCTGACACGCTTGACGAGCTGGCTGATCTGCTCGGCTTCGAAGGCACAGCGAAGGAGACCTTCCTTGCGACGATCGACCGCTACAATGAGCTGTATGATCATCAGGAAGACGTTGACTTCGGTAAGATGCCGATCCGCCTCTCCGAGATCCGCACAGCTCCGTTCTACGGCTGCTGGCTGGGCGCTTCCCTTCTGACGACAGAGCAGGGTATCGCGATCAACGAGAAGACGCAGGCTCTGGACGAGTCCCGCACACCGATCGAAGGCCTTTATGTGACAGGCGATATGTCCGGAAGCTTCTTCGCGAATAACTATCCGTGTCTGATGGCAGGTATCGCGTGCGGCCGTACGCTTACCTTCGCAATCAAGGCGATCAAGCAGATGGGCGGACTGGAGTAAATTAAGATCAGACCACTTATCAGGGTAAGATACAGTGTGAGAGTTATGAATGTTTCCGGGACTTGAATGCCTGACGGCGGCTTCAGAGTTCCAGGGCAGGAGACAGAGAACCGCTGGAAGGTGTATTACGATATGCCTTTTGGCGGTTTTCTTATGCGCAGGCCCGTGTAAGGAAAACAGCTGTTGCCTGATTTTAGGTATATTTTTTTGAGGATGATAAAAAATGATGAAAATTTCAAGGATTTATAGTATACTGAGAAAAAAACAAGGGTGATAAGTAATGATTACCAGTATCAAAATTAATAACTATAAATCTCTTCATAATTTTGAAATGGAACTTTCAGAATTTACTGTAGTCATCGGAAATAATGCTTCCGGAAAGAGTTCTATTCTGCAGGCGATTGCGTTTCTGATTGATTCGGTAAGAGAAGATTTCAATATCATCATAGAAAAACGTGGATTGGAAGCAGAAGATATCAAGTCCAAGCTTGTCAAAAGTTCTTCGCAGATTAAGTTCTCGTGTGGTTTGTATTTATTCGTTAATGGATCCCGCAGAAAGTTCAGGTGGGATCTTGAGATCAATATAAAGAAGAAAACCTTAGAACTTTGTGCTGAGAAAATCATTGATGAAGAGACGGGAATACTTTTGCTTGAATATAAAGAAGAAAATAAACTTACTGTTTATGAAAACGGGAAAGAACCAAGATCGTATCCGCGTCTGCTTCTTACATCTTCGTCCATGAAAATTGTAGTGGATGTGGAACATGAGAAAAGTCTGCCGGAGTTGGTTGCAATTAAAAAGTTTTTGCTGAACTCGGCTTCCTATGAACTGCTTTCTCCTGCTGATATGCGTCAGAGCAGCAGAGGAACTGTAAAAACTTTGGGAATATCTGGGAGAAATCTTCCTTCTTTTATTAAGGCAATGACACAGGAACAAAAGAGCAGTTTTATGGGAAAAGTACATGAAATTCTGGGATCGGATTTACTGGAAGAAGTAGGAGCCCATACAAAAGGGAAACCAGGATGGACCCGTATAGAGACAATTGAAAGGTATGATAAGACTTCCATACATGTGACATCAAAAGATATGAGCGATGGAATGCTGAGGTTGCTGGCATTTATTGCAATCAGTGAAATACCCAAGGCAGAATCGGTTATGCTTCTGGATGAAATTGAAAATGGAATTAATATCAACTATGCGGAAGCATTGTTGAAAATTTTACAGGAAATTTATGAAGAAAAAAGACATCAGTTGATTGTGACGACACACAGTACAGTTTTTATAGATTATGTGAAGCCAGATAATATCGTATTTTTGTATCGGGATTATAATACTGGTTTGACAAAAGCAGTTAAATTGTTTGACAATCCGGAGTTTAAAGAACAATTACAGTACATGTTTCCGGGAGAGGTGCTGCTGAATTTGTCAAATGAAGAGATTAATTTCAAATTTATATGAAACAGAATCAATATGAATGTGAGATATATTATTGTGATTCAGACAGAGAGGAAAAATGAAGATTTTGAAAAAAAGGGTTGCGGTTAACGGAACTAAAGTAAGAAAAACAAACTGGAAAAAATATATTATTATGGTGCTGGCCTTGTTGTTCGGCGGCGCCTGCGGTTATTTTATGGCTATGTATGCAGATGTGGCTGCAGGACAGGATGGTTCCCAGGCTGGCTTTTTGGTTTTGCTCCTGCTTTCGCTTTATGTGGCCGTCTGTCTGCAGATCGTAATTCATGAGGCGGGGCATCTTGTGTTCGGACTGCTGACGGGATATCATTTTGTGTCGTTTCGCATTGCGAATTTCATGTGGATCCGGGAAAATGGCAGGCTGCGTTTTCGGCGCCAGTCGATTGCCGGTACGGGCGGACAGTGTCTGATGAGTCCGCCGGATCCGACAGGGGACGGGAGCTTTCCGGTTGTTCTGTATAATCTCGGCGGTCCTTTGATGAACCTTGTGACCGGACTTGTATGTCTGGCGGGTTTCTGGCTGCTGCGCCGGGAGAAAGGACTGCTCCCTGCTTTTCTGCTGATGATGGCGGCTGCAGGTGTTCTGTTTGCGCTGATAAACGGAATCCCGATACATTCTCAGATGGTTGACAATGACGGGTATAATGCGCTGTCGCTCGGGAAAAATCCGGCTGCCATGCGCGCTCTGTGGATTCAGCTGAAGATGAACGAGCAGATGGCCGAGGGACTTCGGCTTTGCGATATGCCGGAGGAATGGTTTGTGCTTCCTTCCGAGGAAGAGATGAAAAACAGTATGACTGCTGCGCTGGCCGTTTTTGCCTGCAACCGGCTGATGGATGAACAGCGTTTTGAAGAAGCGAACGATCTGATGAAAGATCTTCTGAAAAAGAATACGGCGATCCCTGGCCTGCATCGTGCCCTTTTAAACTGCGACCGCATATACTGTGAACTGGTTCGGGGAAATGGTCGGGAAGCGGCAGGCCGTCTGCTTAATGAAAATCAGAAAAAAATGATGAAGGCGATGAAAACGTATCTGAGCGTGATACGGACGGAATTTACATATGCTCTGCTCGCGGAGCGGGATGCCGCGAAGGCGGAGAAGCTTCAGCAGCGGTTTGAAAAGAGCGCAAAGACGTGGCCGTATCCGGGGGATGTGCAGTCGGAGAGGGAACTGCTGGAATGTGCAGAGCGGATCAAAGAGATCGGAGCGCGGAATTCTGGCAGCGGAGAGTAAACGGTAAGGATTCAGAATTTTGAAAGCGCGAAGCGGGAACTGCCGGAATGTGCAAAGCGGATCAGGGAGTCGGAGCGCGGAATTCTGACTGTGGAGAGTAAACGGCAGAGATTCAGAATTTTGAAAGCGCAAAGCGCAGAGAAATCCGGGATCATGGAAATCAATAAAAAGAATAAAGGCGGTAAATCTTATGAATCAGAATTTGATAATTGCATGTAAACTGCTCATTGAACTGTTTCTGTTTTCCTGTGCAGGCTGGATGATGGAAGTAACCCTGAAATATATTCAGTATCACCGGTTTATCAACCGGGGATATCTGATCGGCCCATACTGTCCGATCTACGGCTGCGGTGTCGTGGCGGACACGGTGCTGGTGGGAATCATCCTGAAAGGCGGAGGAAGCTATGCCGACGTGTTCCTTGTGGGTCTTGTTGCGTGCGGGGCGCTGGAGTATTTTGTGAGCTGGTTTATGGAGAAAATGTATCATGCCAGATGGTGGGATTACAGCACAAAGCCGATGAACCTGAACGGCCGCATCTGGATCGGGAATCTGATCCTGTTCGGGCTTGGGACGGTTATTATTGTCAAGTGGATCAATCCTGTTTTGTTTGGAATTATGGCGCTCTGGGCGGATCGGACTGTCGTGCTTTTCGCGGCTGGCATTGTCGCGCTGTTTATCTCGGACAACATTGCGTCCGGTATTTTGATGAATCTTGTGAAAGAAGAGATCGATGCGCGTGAGGAGGACAATACGGAGGAGATCAGCCTTAAAGTGCACGAACTGCTGAGAGACAAACATATGCTGATGCGCCGTATCAGCGAGGCATATCCGGAACTGCAGGCAAGGCCGCAGCGCCTTACCCGTCAGCTGAAAGAAGCGCGCGCGGAGATGAAGCAGGCGTCGAAACATATGAAGGCGGAGCTGGCCTCCGTTTCCGGAAAGGCGAAGGAAGAATTTCAGCAGTCGCTTAAAATGCGCGGCTTCAGAAAAGCGGAGCGCGAGGCAATGTTTGAGCGGATGCTTGAAAATCTGGAAGGCCTGCGCGGAGAGGCGAGAGAGGAGAAGAAAGCCCGGCTGGCAGCTGCGCGTGAGCGTATGGTTGCCGCCAGGGAGAGACTGCGTGAGGCGCAGGAGAAACTGTCAGTTCACAGGTAAACTGTATTCAGGCTATTTTGGCAGAGATCTTCAGTTTTGAATCTCTGTGTGTCCTGCCAGGCGCGGATCTGTTGAGAATTTCCGCAGGATGTTCAGCGTACATGCGGTTACGTATGCTCTGCCCCGAAAATTCCCCGCAGGGAGTCGCGCATGGTCATTACAAGATACTGGATCATGCTTTCACGGTTTCTGAGTTTGGGATTCTGGATCCAGTCGATCAGCATTCCTGTGAGGGCGTTGGTGTAAAACTGCGCCAGAAAATTCCGGTAATCCGGCTCCAGCGTGATTCCAGACCGTTCCTGTTCATCTTCGATAATGGAGGAGATGATACTGATGAAATCGGCGTAGAAAAAGCGCTTCATTTCATCACGGCTGATGGAATCGACAGCGCAGTTCAGAATATGGTCATTCTGTTCTATGTAGTCCATGACAAAAGTAATCGCTTCCTCATAGTCGACCAGAAGATCAAAGTGCTTTACGACTGCGATGGCTTCTTCCTCAAACATCCATCGAAGAAGCGCGTAAATATCTTCAAAATGATAATAAAACGTATTGCGGTTGATGTTGCAGTCCGCGATGAGTTCGCTCACGGTAATCTTTGAAAAAGGCTTTTTCTGCATGGCCTTTTTCAGAGCGTCCGCGAGCTGTTTTTTTGTGTGAAGAGAGATTTCTTTCTGTTTCATTCTTATAATATACCAGCCATTCCGAAAGCCGGGGTGCGGGATTCCTTTCTCTTTTAGGATCTGTTTTTGTCAATGTCGGTGTGACCTGTAATTTGCTCTCTGCAAAATCAGAAAGTGATTGTCGAATTTAAATATATGTGGTATAATCTGGGACATGGGAAACCAGAGCCGGGCGGCTTACCCTCTGTTTATCGGAGGGGCTTACCCTCCAGATCTCATACCCTTTGGGTACAAAAGAAAGGAGGGCTTGCCAATGATGATTACATACTCTGACCTCGTTCAGACTGGAATATTCATTGTGGCCCTTGTTGGTCTGTGTTATCAGATTTTCAAGGGAAAAAAGTAGCCGCCATTACTACCAATAATGACGGCTGGCCCTGTAAAGGGTTAAGGCTTTAATTTTGGGGTAAGCCGTGTCTCTGGTCTTCCCTTTTTCAATTCTCAATATAGCACATCTGACAGAAGGGTGCAAGTAATTTTGAAAAAATATCTGACAGAGCAAATCCATTACAGTGACTTTTTGGGACATGCGGGCTGATTTGTCCAAAAATGAGAGGGCGGTTTTTTGTCCGTATAGCATTCTCCAAAAACAGCGCCTCCGATAATCAAAAATGCTCCCAGTATCTGCAAAGGTGTCATTGTTTTCAGAGGCGAAAAAACCGTCTCGCTTGCGGTGAAACGGTTTATGAACTATCTGCAGTATCGCGGTTAATTCAGACAAACCGCTTAATTTGTCTGAATTTGAACATCTGCCGTGTTTTTATCTGTTTTATCAGGGGGCATGCTCTGCTATAGTTATGTACTGAAAAAAGCAAGGAGCGGTTGGAGGATCAGGGAATGTCTGCCTGACACTGTTTTTTAATGCGCAGGCACGAAACGATCCGAGGAATAGTGCCCGAAGGCAGGAAGGAGGCTGTTATGACAGAGTGGGATTACGATATGGATTATGATATCACGATGAAAACTCCGCTCGGGAAACGATACGGGACCATGCACGTGGAGATCAGGCAGGGACAGATGAGCGGCAGCATCGTCCTGCTGAATCATAAGAAACCTTTTAGGGGAACG
>CANQAR010000138.1 GCA_947588845.1 uncultured Lachnospiraceae bacterium | reverse complement strand
TGCCATTTCTTCCATCTCCTTTCTCTTTCTATTATATCATCTTTATTCCCGTTTGTCAATACCTTTGAGACACTATCCAGATTTGCTTTAATATCCTCACGGGTTGCCCAATCGGTATATTTTGCCTTATCATCTACAATCATTTTTATCCGCTCGGAAAGCTCGATCATTTTATCTTCCGGATACTCGAACTCATATTTCTTTGCTACAGCGTTCAGAATGTCATAAAATGCCTTTTCTTCAAAATCAATCCCCATATCCATAAAAGAATTTTTTTCTTTTTTCAATTCCGAAAGCAGTTTAGCAAGCTGTTCGGCAACATCGTCAAGCACTTCATTTGCATAAGTTTCATCACGTCTGCGGTTATTGTATTCATCAATAACGTGTTTCAGACGTTCTGCAAACTCAACGCCTTTGATTTTATTGACTTTCTTGTATTCCTCAATTGCCTGAGATAATAGTCTTTGCAATATTTTTATTTTAGTATTCGGCAACTTTATAGCATTGATTCTGTTTATGTATTCATCGCTGAAAATATCAATCTCAATATGCTTTCCTGATTCAAAAAGCTCCTCAATGCCGTCGGACTGAATAGCACCTTCCAACAATTCACGCACACGGGCATTCATCTGAGAAATATCGGGAGCATTGCCCTTTGTCAGCTTGAAAAGAACAGAACGCACCGCATAATAAAAATGAACATAGTCCCTGTCTCTGTCCGAAAATTTATCGCTTGCACTGCAAAGATTGAAAGCCTGTTTCATACGTCTGACCGCTGACATAAATCTTGTTTCAAGTTCATTGGATAATTGCACATATTCAACAGCCCTGTTTATACAATCAAGTTGTTGTTTTGGTGTTCCGGTGAAAAAATCATCACTGTTGAAATTATGGAACATCTGACCGATAACTTCAAGCTGGTCTTTGACTATCTTTACAGACTGTTCTATCCCCTCAAATTCATCACATTCAAAATTGGTGTACTTTTTCAGTGCAATATTCATATTCTTTTTTATGCCGATATAGTCAACAATCAAGCCCTTTTCCTTGCCCTCATATACACGATTGACACGGGAAATCGTCTGTATCAGAGTATGTTGCTGAATCGGTTTGTCTATGTAAATCGTATCAAGTGCAGGAACGTCAAAACCCGTGAGCCACATATCCACAACAATAGCAATCCTGAAATTTGATTTGATATTCTTAAACTGTCGGTCAAGTTCTTTCCTGTCGTCTTTCGTGCCGAGCATAGTATATAATTCGAGTTCATCGTCTTTGCTTTGGGTCATAACAAATTTTACCATTTCAATGGGTTTCAGTTCTTTTTTGTCTTTCTCTGTCAGTTCTGTTCCGTCAGGGCATAGCTTTTTTTCAGTCCATTCGGGGCGGAGTTCCTTTATTATTTTATAGAAACGATAGGCAATATTTCTGTTTGAACATACAAACATAGCTTTTCCTGCAACAGTAGCACCCTCGGCAACACGAGTTTCATAATGTTCAATAAAATCTTTCGCAACAGCATGGAGGCGGTCAGGGTCACCGATAATAACCTCAAGTTTTGCGACTGCTTTTTTGCTTTCTTCTATCTGATATTCGTTAGCACCCTCTTCTGCACATTGGTCATAATAATCTTCAATTTCCTGAACCTTTTCCTGATTCAGTGTTACTTTAGCAGCATGTCCATCATACACAAGATTAACTGTTATACCGTCCGCAACAGCTTCTGTCATTGTGTAGAAATCCACAACACCGCCAAATACTTCAATTGTTGCATCTATCGGCGTACCCGTAAAACCTACATATGTCGCATTGGGCAGAGAATCACGGAGATATTTTGCAAAGCCGTATTTTTTGTAATAGCCGTTTTCATCTTGGTTGTCTTTCCTGCCGATATTCACCTGCGAACGGTGAGCCTCATCGGAAACCACATTTAATGGACACAGGTTATCATCAAGCAGCCATATTTCGATATGATAATAAACAGGGAATTTCAAATGCAACATCTCAACAAATGAAGAATTGGTAATTTTTGGACGGTTGGTTTTACACAAAAAACAAAATGAAGTAAGGCGGTTCTACAGAATCGCCTTTTTCTTTGCCCGTAATCCCTCCTTGAAAGATACAGAGAAAATATAGAAATTTTTTCGTCAAGTGATTGACTTTTTGTGAAAAGTGTGGTATACTATAATAGGTATCTTTGTGAGTAAATAACGATTGGTCAAGGAGAAAAGAGTATGGCTGAAAAAAGTAATGTAAATATTGGTTTTGAAAAGCAGATATGGGATGCCGCCTGTGTTCTGTGGGGACATATTCCTGCCGCTGAATACAGGAAAGTCATTGTAGGGCTTATCTTCCTGCGGTATGTGTCAAATACATTTGAAAAGCGTTACAATGAACTTGTGGCAGATGGTGACGGGTTCGAGGACGAAAAAGACGCATATCTTATGGAAAATATTTTCTTTGTGCCTGAAAAAGCCCGCTGGTCGGTGATTTCTGCGGCAGCACATACGCCTGAAATCGGTACTGTGATTGATGAGGCAATGAGAGCAATTGAGGACGAAAACAAAACATTGAAAGATGTTCTGCCGAAAAATTATGCAAGTCCGGATCTGGATAAACGTGTTCTCGGTGATGTGGTTGACCTGTTCACCAATATGGACATGAACCGGACAACAGATCAGCATAAGGATTTGCTCGGAACGACTTACCAGTATTGTATCAAACAGTTTGCCGCATATGAGGGCGTAAAAGGCGGTGAATTTTACACACCGGAAAGCATTGTAAAAACAATTGTTGCGATTTTACAACCGTTTGAAAATTGCCGTGTGTATGACCCCTGTTGTGGTTCAGGCGGTATGTTTGTACAGTCTGCGGATTTTGTGGAGGCACACAGCGGAAAGCGTGACGGCATTTCTGTCTATGGGCAGGAATCCAATGCGGACACATGGAAAATGGCAAAAATCAACATGGCAATTCATGGGATTGATGCAGATTTTGGAAAATATCATGCGGATACTTTTTTCAATGATTTACATAAATCCCTGAAAGCTGATTTCATTATGGCAAATCCGCCGTTCAATCTCTCGAATTGGGGGCAGGACAAGCTGAAAGACGATATTCGTTGGAAATATGGCGTACCGCCTGCCGGAAATGCCAATTTTGCGTGGATTCAGCACATGATTCACCATCTCGCACCAAATGGGAAAATTGGTCTTGTGCTTGCGAATGGTGCATTGTCCACGCAGACAAGCGGTGAAGGCGAAATCCGCAAAAATATTATTGAGGCAGATTTGGTTGAAGGCATTGTGGCAATGCCAACACAGCTTTTTTACAACGTGACAATTCCCGTGACGCTCTGGTTTATCAGTAAAAATAAAAAGCAAAAAGGCAAGACGCTGTTCATTGATGCACGGAAAATGGGCTATATGCTTGACCGCAAGCATCGTGATTTCACGGACGAGGACATTCAGAAACTTGCCGACACATTCAAGGCATTTCAGGACGGCACGCTTGAGGAAATCAAGGGCTTTTCTGCCGTTGCGACAATTCAGGAAATTGCAGGGCAGGATTATATTTTAACGCCCGGTCGGTATGTCGGCATTGAGGAACAGGAGGACGACGGAGAGCCGTTCGAGGAGAAAATGAAACGCCTGACCTCTGAGCTTTCGGAGATGTTCGCAAAGTCGCACGAACTGGAAGATGAAATCAGGGAGAAATTGAGGGCTATTGGGTATGACATTTAATTTTAAGGAAATATACGAAATATTTGAAAAATCAAAAGAGATGCATGATCTTAAAGAGTATCTCGATGAAATTCAAGAAAACAATGAAATATTATCTTCACTGCAATTTAATGTTCAAGAAGCAATAAAGCAAATTTCTAAATTAACCGGAAAATATCGCATTGAACTTAATCTTATAGCAAATCTTCAGAATAATGGAATGTATGTAACAAATCAAGTTGTTCGTAAAACTGATGAACAGATTAAAAGTGATTTACAATATATAAATAGTCTTATTCCATTATTTGCTCTTGAAAGAGAAGCAATTACAAGTTATCTTAAACAGCAAACACAAAGAGGTAATATAGATGGCTGAGTGGAAATACTGTACAATAGGTGATTTATGTGATACTATTTCCGATACATACAAAAGAAATGATAATGAGGTAATTTTGATAAATACTTCTGATGTGTTAGACGGAGAAGTGCTTAATCATACTCCTGTTGCAAATGTAAATCTAAAGGGACAGTTTAAGAAAACTTTCAAGCGTGATGATATTCTTTATTCTGAAATTCGTCCGGCAAATAAAAGATTTGCATTTATTGACTTTGATAACACATCAAAATATATCGCTTCTACAAAGTTAATGGTATTAAGACCTCGTGAAAACGTTGTATTACCTCGTTTTTTGTATGCCATTCTCAAATCTAAAGCGGTAATTGATGAATTACAGCATTTAGCTGAAACAAGGTCAGGCACATTTCCACAAATCACGTTTTCTTCGGAATTATCCCCGATGGAAATTATGCTTCCTGATTTAACTACTCAAAAGCAGATAGTAAGTATATTGTCGGCTATTGAAGGAAAAATCAGACTGAATACAGCGATAAATGATAATTTAGAGCAACAGGCACAGGCAATTTTCAAGGCGTGGTTTGTGGATTTTCTGCCGTTCGGTGGGGTTATGCCTGATGATTGGCGAATGGGAAAACTTAAAGAAATTTTAAGTCTTAAGAAAAATTCAATCAAGGCAGGAACAGATATTGAATTACCATATTTGCCCATTGAAAAAATACCAATGAATACATTTGCAGTTAAAGAATTTTGCCCTAATTCTGAAGCAAAAAGCAGTCTTATTACTTTCAATGAGAATGATATTATTATTGGTGCAATGCGTGTATACTTTCATAGAGTGATCATCGCTCCCTGTTCAGGAATAACAAGAACAACGTGTTTTGTATTAGTTCCCTATGATAAAAATTATCTTGCTTATTCTTTATTACTTTGTAATCAGAATAAAAGCATTGATTTTGCACAAAGAACGTCAAAAGGTTCTACAATGCCTTATGCAATTTGGGAAGGTGGTTTAGGCGATATGGATATTATCATTCCTAATTATGAAACAATCACAAAATTTAATAACATCATCGTGCCTATGCTTGAAAAAATCAAGTATTCCTATTTTGAAAACCAACGTCTTTCCGCCCTCCGTGACACTCTTCTACCAAAGCTAATAAACGGCGAAATTGACGTTTCAGCGGTCAAGATTTAAGCCGCTAAATTATCATTTACTTTAGACTTAGAAAGGGAGTATAAAATTATGTTGATACAACGATCTGTTTTTGAGATAAATGGTCAAACTCTATATTCTCCAAAAGGAGCAGCAGATAAATGGGGCTTATCATATCAAGCAGTAACAAGGGCTTGTAAAGAAGGAAGAATAGTTGGTGCATTTCTGGATTCCACAAACAAATGGTGCATTCCTGATACTGCTATGAAACCGCTTGAGAAAAAAGTTATCAAAAAAATACTAATCATAACATTATCGTTAAAGAATACACCTGATATTACAATTTCAGAATTAGAAAATTATGATATTCCAAAAATCTATAAATATCTTAAAGAAACCGGGTATATAAAAGATTTTAACGAGGATAGTAATAGAATTCCATATGAAGTCAGCCTTAGTGATAAGGGCATGAGTCTTGTATTCGACAATAAAAAAGAAGAAATTGTATTTACAAATCTTGCTGCACTTTTTGTAGAGTGTATACCAAGCCTTATTGAATTAGGAATTGCTTTAGTTCATACATAATATAATAGTGGTTGAAGCGATGTTGATACTTTGAAAGAAGTATCAGCTATAAAATATGTAAGGAGATGATAAATAATGTCCTACACTGAAGAAAGCTATGAAAACGCCGTCATACAGCTATTTGAAGAAATGGGGTATACGCACATCTGCGGTTATGATGTTGACCGTGATTACAGGATTCCGCTGTATATGGACGAACTGACAGAAGCACTCTGTCGGCTGAACCCCTCACTCCCCGATGATGCCATTTCCGATGCACTCTATAAGCTGAAAAATTTTGAAAATGGCGAACTGGTGCAGAAAAATGCCGTATTTATGGATTATCTGCAAAACGGAATCCCCGTCCGCTACACGGAAAACGGTGAGGAACGCTCCGCCCTCTGCTATCTTGTGGACTATGCGAACACGGAAAATAATGCTTTCATTATTGCGAATCAGTGGACATTTATTGAAAATGACGAAAAACGCCCTGATGTACTGATTTTTCTGAACGGCTTGCCTGTGGTGCTGATGGAATTGAAATCCCCTTCCCGTGAAGAAACGGACGCTTCAGAAGCCTACAGGCAAATTAGGAATTATATGCACGCCATTCCGTCAATGTTCGTTTACAATGCTATTTGTGTAATGAGCGACATGGAAACAAGCAAGGCAGGCACAATCACTTCCGGAGAAGACCGCTATATGGAGTGGAAAACGAAAGACGGCAGTTATGAAAATACCCAATTTGCCCAGTTTGACACGTTTTTTGAGGGTATTTTTCAGAAAGAACGTTTGCTCGATATTCTGAAAAATTTTATTTTATTTTCAAATGACGGCTTACAGCAATTCAAAATTCTGGCAGGCTATCATCAATATTTTGCCGTCCGCAAGGCGATTTCCTCCACGAAAAAGGCAACGGAAACAGACGGAAAAGGCGGTGTTTTCTGGCATACGCAAGGCAGCGGAAAATCGCTGTCTATGGTGTTTTATGCCCATTTACTGCAATCTGCCCTTGAAAGCCCGACAATTGTCATCATCACGGACAGAAATGACCTTGACGACCAGCTTTATTCCCAGTTTGCGAAATGTAAAAATTTTCTCCGTCAAGAACCTGTTCATGCGGAAAGCCGTGAACATCTGAAAAAATTGCTTGACGGCAGAAAGGCAAACGGCATTATTTTCACGACAATGCAGAAATTTGAGGAATCGGGAGAACCACTTTCCGAAAGAAGAAATATTGTTGTTATGGCTGATGAAGCACACCGTGGGCAATATGGCTTGACCGAAAAAATCAAAATGACAAAAAATGACAGCGGAGAACTTGTCGCCCGAAAAGTGACCGGAACGGCTCGCATAATCCGTGACACTCTTCCGAATGCTACATATATCGGTTTTACAGGTACGCCAATTTCCAGAGAGGACAGAAACACCCGTGAAGTTTTCGGCGACTATATCGACATTTACGACATGACGCAGGCGGTTGAGGACGGTGCAACCCGCCCCGTTTATTATGAAAGCCGTGTCATGAAACTGAAACTCGATGAAAGCACTTTGCAATTGATTGATACCGAATATGACATCATGGCACAGAATGCCGATGCGGAGGTGATAGAGAAAAGCAAGCGTGAACTCGGACAGATGGAGGCAATTCTTGGTCACGATGATACGATAAAATCCCTTGTTGACGATATTCTCAACCATTATGAAAATTACAGGGAAAATCTTCTCACGGGAAAAGCAATGATTGTTGCCTATTCAAGGGCAATTGCCATGAAAATATATCAGCGTATTCTTGAAATCCGTCCGACATGGCAAGAAAAAGTCGCTGTGGTAATGACTTTTTCAAACAAAGACCCTGAAGAATGGCACAATGTCATCGGCAACAAACGACACAAAGAGGAACTTGCCAAAAAATTCAAGGACAATGACAGTCCGCTGAAAATCGCCATTGTGGTGGATATGTGGCTGACAGGTTTTGACGTGCCGTCACTTGCGACAATGTACGTCTACAAGCCAATGTCGGGGCATAATCTGATGCAGGCAATCGCCCGTGTAAACAGAGTGTTCCGTGACAAGGAAGGCGGTCTTGTTGTCGATTATGTCGGCATTGCAAGTGCCTTGAAACAGGCGATGAACGATTATACCGTCCGTGACAAGAAAAATTACGGCAATACCGATATTGCCAAAGTCGCTTATCCGAAATTTCAGGAAAAACTTGAAATTTGTCGTGAATTGCTCTATAAATACGATTATTCGGTATTTTTCGGCGGTAATGAATTGACAGCAGGTCGAGCAATAACCGGTGCGGTCAATTTCCTGATGGACAGAACGAGAGAAAAGGACAGAGAAAGTTACACAAAAGAAGCACTTCTTCTGAAACAGGCACTTTCGCTTTGTTCGTCAATTGTCGGGGAAAAAGAACGTGAAGAATCGGCATTTTTTGAGGCTGTGCGTGTTCTGCTGATGCGGATTCTGAATCAGGGAAACGGCAAAAAACTTTCATTGCCCGAAATCAACGCAAGAATCAATGAGCTTCTGAAACAGAGTATTAGAAGTGACGGTGTAATCAATCTTTTTCACAGCGAGAACGAAATTTCGCTGTTTGACCCGAAATTTTTGGAAGAAATTTCCCGAATGAAAGAGAAAAATCTTGCTGTTGAACTCCTGAAACGTCTGATTGCTGAACAGGTGCATATTTACAAGCGGACAAACCTTGTAAAATCGGAGAAATTCAGCGAAATTATGCAGGGAATCATGAACCGCTATCTGAATGGTATGCTGACAAATGAAGAAGTCATTCAGGAAATGCTTAACCTTGCAAAACAAATCCGTGAAGCCAAAGAGGCAGGTGAAGAACTCGGTCTGACCGCTGATGAATTGGCTTTTTATGATGCCCTCACCAGACCGCAGGCAATCAAGGATTTTTATGAAAATGATGAACTGATAGCGATTACAAAAGAACTTGCCGAAAAACTTCGCAAGAATCGCACGATTGACTGGCAGAAACGTGACAGTGCAAGAGCAAGAATGCGTATGATGATACGCAAATTACTGAAAGACCATCGCTATCCGCCGGAAGGAATGGACGATGCGGTCACTACGGTTATGCAGCAATGCGAATTGTGGACAGATCATGTCATGAAAATATAGCACCACAACACCCATGCAATGCGTTTTTGGGGTGCTTTTTGTGCAGTTATTCAAGGTCATTCCTTTTCTTTTTCTGGTGGTCTTGGCTTTGCTCCTGACGGAGATATTCCTCAATCGTCTGCTGTGCATTGGCAAGTTCACAAGCCTTTTTATCCGACTGCCTGAACTCCACATTTTTCGCCGACAAATCATTTTCAAGATTGCTGATTCTCTTTTCAAGATTCTCGACTTTCGGAATATGTCCAGAGGGATAAAATTCCAACACTTGTTTGCGGATTTCCCCGTATTCACTCAGTTCCGCACTGTGTTCTTTGCGATATTTCTTGGTCTGTCTGCCGTCCAGAGTTTTCAGCTCCTCTCCGTATACTTTCAATTTGCGGTATTTTTTCAAGACTTTCAGCTTGATTTTCAAGTCCTCAATCTCCGTATTTATGGAGTTTAATTCAGACAGCAAGTGACGGCTGTGGGCATATTCCGAAACGGCTATTTGCCGAATCTGTTCAGGCTCGATGCCATACTCTGCAATGATATTTTTCGCAATGCTTGCGACTTTCATATTGCCACGGTCAATAGCGTCCTGCACAAATTTATTTTCGGATTGCTGTTCACTGCGGACTTTTGTTTTCGGCACATAAGTCATCACGCCTTGATACTGAGCGATACGGTTTTTAATTTGCTCCGTTTCGTAAAACCAACCCAGAGTTTTTGCCCTTGTCATTTTTGCTCTTGGATTGCGTTCTTTCTGTTCCGCAAGCATAAATTTCAGGTCAATTTTATGGTCAGGATTGTACTCAACAAGTATGCCAAAATCGGCACATTTTTTCAAAAAATCCTCGAAATTTTCACTCTCCATAATCACTTGGTCAATGGCGTATTTCAGTCTTGCCTTCCACGACAATCCTTACCTGTTCATATCCCACTCAAAATGGCTCTTGCCCTTTGTCTGTTCGGGGTGCTGAATCACCGACAAATGATGTTCCTTGCAAATCTCGTCTGAAACAGTCCGCAACTCCGCCCACGCTCGCTCTGATTTCTTGCCCTGATTATGCTCTGTTTCAAAAGTTTTTCCCGTGACAAAATTCGTGTTGTTGAAAACAATATGAGCGTGGATATGTTGGTGATCCTCGTGGACGGCAAGCACATATTGGTACTGCTCTTTCAACAGACGATGGCACAATTCATCGGCGATTTCCATTGCCCTTTCCGGCAGTATTTCATTCGGGGCAAATGAGAGAATTATGTGCTGGGCTTGGGTGGTACTTCGCCCACTTCCAAATTGCTCTTTGAAAGTTTGGAATTGCTCTGCTGCTCGGCTTGGCTCTGTCGAACACATAAAAGCTCTGACAAGCGTATGATTTCGGGTCTTATTTTCGTCAACAATGTATTCAAGCGATTCACGCACCGAACGCCTGACCGAATGCAATTTAGTAACTGCCATATTTCCTCCAATTTTGCTTTCATTTCGGCAATATCTTCATCGTAAATTTTGCCACTTTTGTTGGCTCTGAGGGCAACCTGATTTACATTCGCCGAAAGCCCTCTGATTGCTCCGACAACGTTGTCCATATCATTCTGGTCTATCATCAGAAAATGACTTGCCTTTGCACACTCTCGGACATAGCCGGACTTCTTAATTCTGAGCAGTTCAGCCAGCCTGCAAATCTGTTTCCATTCGGTGTTATTAAAGCGAATGTTCAGCGTGTGATTTTTTCGCTGATTTCTGCCATTTAGATACGCTTTTTCGTCCTCTGTCAAATCATCAGGATTGATCGTTTTGAGTGCATTGTCAAGTTCTTCTTTCAAACTGTCACGGCTGTAATTCAAGGCAAGTTCTTTTCCGTCCTTGCGACCGTAGTCACGCTTGTAATTTTTCTGCTTTCGTCATAAAATCTCCTTTCAATCTGACCGCCTCGGCGGTCTTTTTCTTTCGGGGGTATTAGGGGGAATTTTTTCCCTCTGACAAGCAGGCGTATTTTGTCCACTTCTCCGAAAAGTGGCACAAAATACCGTGCTTGCAATATGAGTTTGTCCATTTTTGGGGTTTCTTACTTGTATCCGCATTTCAGCGGATTTTTTGTTTTTGTGGCTCTTGAAAATACCTCTCTACTATACAACCGATGAATTTCGGTTTTTGTCAAAGAAATTCACCAGAATTTACAATTTATTCACAATAATTCTACTTGTTGCACAAGTTGGA
>CANQAR010000137.1 GCA_947588845.1 uncultured Lachnospiraceae bacterium | reverse complement strand
ATCCCGCATTCGGAAAGACAGAGTTCTTCCGTAGTCTTGACGTGGCTTTTCAGCCAGCGAAAATTTGCGTCGATTCTGTAATTGCTGGAATAGTCCATAATTTTTCCTCCGATTCTGTATGTGCTGTCCGCACATTTTTCCATGAAAAATGGCTTCTTTTCGGTGTTTTTGAGATCCTGGCATCATTTTACAGGAAAAATCAGAAAAAAGAAAGAGCGGACACGAGGAACGAAAAGGTTTTTGTTCGTTGGGCTGAAAATAGAGATTATTTAGAGATAAATTAGAAATTTTTTAGATATTCGTATGCTACAGTAGAAATATCCACGTGGCATACGGATTTTTTTCGTGCCGCGGAAAATTCTTTCGGATTCTCTGCGACATGAAAAACCTTCGGCTGAATGTACCGGTTATTCTGCCGTGAAAGGTCCGGGATGCTTTCTGGAGATCAACAGTTCCGCTGCAGGAATGCAGTGGCTCATTGCCCGCGGGAATCAATCAACGAGGAGGAGAACCATATGAAATTTTTTCACTGGAAAAAAAGACGAGGCAGTGTAAAGGGGGCTGCCGCGGTTCTGTCGGTCTGCATGTGCCTGGGACTGATGGCAGTGCCGTCACACATGACATATGCAGAGGAAGGAGATGGGAACGGCGCGGACGGCTCCGCGATGGGGCGTTATGTGGAGCAGACGCTGGAGACGCCAGATATCTGGATCTATGACATTGCGGCGATGCCGGACGGAAGGCTTCGGCTGATCGGGCAGACAAAGACGGAAGGCGGGAGCGGGTCGTATGAAATGTGGGACAGCGCGGACGGGGGAGAAAGCTGGGAGAAAGCGGCTGCCCTGCCGGAGGAAATGAATGATAAATATTTTCTGAATATCAGCCTTGATCAAGACGGGGGAGGCGCGGGAGTTGTGTTCTGTTCCTCACAGGATGGTCAGGATTTTGTGCATGAATATTACAGCTTTGATGCCAGGGGAAAAGCAGTGCAGATCCCGGAGTCCGCGGATATTGATGAGATACAGATGTTCTGTTTTGGATCGCAGGGAGAACTGATCGGCCAGGGACTCGGAAACAGCGCGTTTCGGATGAACCGGGAGAGCGGGGAAACTGAACAGACATTTGCGGGACCGGGAGACTATACGATTATGATCGGCGTCTGCGGGCAGGAGCTCCTGATGCTCGGGGATTCGGAAGTGCAGCGCTATGATATCGCGACGGGAGAACCGCTGCCGTACGACGAGAGTCTGAACGCGCAGCTGTTTGAAAACGGAACGGATTACAGGATTACAACGACCAGTTCCGTTCATATCGTGTTTGGCTATACGGATGACGGAAGGATGTATTATGTTTCGGCGGAGGGAATTTTTGCTCATGTGCAGGGCGGAACAGTTGTAGAGCAGCTTGTCAGCGGTGGAATGTGTTCTCTGTCGGAGCCGGGTACCGGACTGATCGGGATGGCGGTGATGGGGGAGGATTTTTACGTGGTCTGCCAGAAGGGAGAGAAAACAAAACTTCTGAAATACGGATATTCCCCGGATACTCCGACGGTACCGGAAAAAGAAGTGCGGGTGTATTCGCTGAAAGAGAACGAAGAGATCCGTCAGGCCGTCGTCATGTATCAGAATGCGCATCCGGACACGCAGATAAGCTATGAGACCGGTCTTTCAGATGACGGCGGAGTGACGGCGGCGGATGCGCTGCGTACGCTGAACACAGACATTATGGCGGGCAGCGGGCCGGATATTCTGGTGCTCGACGGGATGCCGATCGATTCCTATATTGAGAAGGGCGTCCTTGCCGATATCAGCGGGATTCGCGACGCGGTGCGGGAAGCGGCTAATCCGTTTGAGGCGATGGTTTCAGCCTGGGAGAAGGACGGGGCTGTGTACGCGATGCCCATCCGATTCAAAATGCCGCTTCTGGCCGGGGATTCGGAACTGGTCGGGCAGGCCGGGGATCTGACACGGCTGGCGGATCTGATCGCGTCAGATACGGACAGCGCGGGAAGCGGCGTGATCTATCCGTTTAACGCTCTGCTTTCCGATGTATATCTGTATCATGTCTGCGCCGGAGCGTGGAGGAATGAAGATGGCACGATCAATGAGGAAAAACTGCTGGAGTACATGGTGCAGACAAAAAAGATCCGCGACAGCCAGATGCCGCTGATCGACGAGCAGATAATTGGGATAAGTGAAGAACTTGCCGCGGAGCAGGGGAGCAGAATGCCGGATAATCTGGGAGTGGATGGACTGGATTTTCTGGAGGGATTTAGGCTGTCCTTCGGGGAAGCGTACAGTATCCATGAGGTAAACTGGATTTCCAGCGTGAACAGGATGGCAGGAAATATCACATTTGCGCCGCTTTCGGGCCAGCAGTCCAATGTGTTTGTGCCATATGGGATTCTCGGCGTCAGCAGCATGGCAGCGGATCCGGAAAGCGCACGTTCCTTTGTAGAATTTCTGTTCACCGATGAGGCGCAGACGCAGTCTCTGGGAGGAGGCTTCCCGGTCAGCCGGAATGCGTTTTCGGCAATGCTTCATGAAAAGGAATCCGGAGCGCTGGGAGATCTCTCTACAGGAACAGAAGACCCGGAGACGGGAGAACGGATCATAGTGGATGAATACTGGATGACGCAGGAGGAGATGGATCAGCTGGAAAAGGCTGTGGAGAATCTCGATACAGCCGCGGACACGGATACCGTGCTCATGGACGCGGTGCTCTCGCAGAGCGGAAAATGTTTGAATGGGGAGTGCAGTCCCGAGGAGGCGGTCAGCGCCGTCATGCAGACGATGAACCTGTATCTGGCGGAGGGGTAAGAGGAATCGGAAGACAGGCTGGCTCCCGCGTAAATTTTTGTTTTCTTCGCAGTTGGACTGTAACGAAAAAGGGGACTGGAAATATGAGGAAAAAAAGAATCAGAAAAGTCCGCGATTGGACGGGACTGCTTTTTGTTCTGCCCAGCCTTGCGGGAGTTACGGTTTTTACGCTCATTCCGTTTGCGGATGTCGTTCGGCGCTCATTTACGGCGGCAGTCACAGGAGCGTGGGTCGGACTTGCGAATTACCAGACTGTGTTTGCGAACACGGCTTTTCGGCTCGCGGCCTCCAACACGCTGCGCTTTACTCTCACTTGCCTGCCGCTGCTGGTCACAGTTTCGCTGGCGCTCGCGGTACTGTTGCAGAATCTGTTCTTTGGGAAAAATCTGCTGAAAAGTATTTATCTGATGCCGATGGCAGTGCCCGCGGCATCAGTGGTTCTGGTCTGGAAGGTTCTGTTTCACCAGCATGGACTGATTAACTCCCTGCTGGAAAAAATGGGACTGGCGCAGGTTGGCTGGATGAGCACGGGGTACGCGTTTGGCGTGCTGGTCGTCAGTTATCTCTGGAAGAATCTCGGGTATGATATGATCCTGTGGCTGGCTGGTCTCGCGGGAATCCCGGTGGAGATCTACGAGGCGGCGCGGGTGGACGGCGCGGGGGAGTGGCGGTGTTTTCTCTCAATCACGCTGCCGAATCTGAAATCATCGCTGTACACAATCACAGTGCTTTCATTCCTGAATTCATTCAAAGTGTTCCGGGAGGCATGGCTTGTGGCGGGAGATTACCCGCATCAGAGCATGTACTTGCTGCAGCATCTGTACAGCAACTGGTTCCGGGATCTGTCGTTTGACAAGATTGCGGCGGCGGCTGTAGTGACGGCGGGAATTGTGTTCGTGCTGATTATGCTGCTGCAGAAGCTGTGGGAGACGGATTGATGGTTGTGGCTGGTTTCGGGTTCTTATCCTGCCCCAAAACAGAAAACGGACAGGATGTCCGGAAGGAACTGTCGGGAAATATGTCAGCCGGATTTGTAACAGGCGCAATCGAACATTTTCCAATTTCCTTCCGCGGATGATGAAGAGAAGAAAGACGCAGCGTGGGAAGAAGAAAAAGAGAGGCGGAACGTATATGAAAAGAAAGATTCGGAATTTTGTCATCACATGCCTGCTGTGCATTCCGGCCGCGGTGACCGTTTTTCCGGTTCTGTTTGCGCTCTCCGGCGTTTTCATGTCGGGCTATGAGCTGAAACAGTATTTGGGCCCGGTGCTGGCCGGGACAGACGGGATGGCACGGTGGTCTCTGATTCCACGGATTCCGACACTCGCGCCGCTGGTGGAGCTGCTGATCGATTCCCCGCAGTTTTTTGTGATGTTCTGGAATTCGGTGAAACTGACGCTGGGAATTCTGGCAGGGCAGCTGCTGGTCGGTGTGCCGGCAGCCTGGGGACTTGCGCGGTTTTCCTTTCCAGGCAGAAAGTTTCTGTATACTTTATACCTGGTGCTGATGCTGATGCCGTTTCAGGTGCTGATGCTGCCGCAGTATATTGTGCTGGACCGCCTGTCCCTGCTGGATACGCATGCGGGGATTATTCTTCCGGCGGTGTTTTCGACGTTTCCGGTTTTTATTATGTACCGTTTTTTTCACGGGATACCGGAGGCCGTTCTTGAGGCGGCGAGGATTGACGGGGCGGATAATCTGCAGATTTTTCTGCGGATCGGAATACCGCTTGGCTCCGCGGGGATCGTGTCTGCGATGATTCTGGGGTTTCTGGAATACTGGAACCTGATTGAGCAGCCGATGACTTATCTGAAGACGAGGGCGCTGTGGCCTTTGTCGCTGTTTTTGCCGGAGATCGGGCTGGATGAGGCGGGGACGGGATTTACAGCGGCGGTCATGATGCTGATTCCGGCGCTGCTGGTGTTTCTTGGAGGACAGGATTATCTGGAGCAGGGAATTGCGGCGGCGGCCGTGAAGGAGTGAGTCTTAAAGGGGGATTACATACTATGAAACGGAGTAAGCTGGCCGGGATGACAGGGGTGTTTCTGGTTTTGATGATATTATTTACGGTGCTGTCGAGAGCGGCGGATTCGGCAGGGATCGCGAATGTGACTCTGGGAAGGCCGCAGAATATGATGATTGCTCATGAGGTCCGCGGAACCGGAAGGGTTGAGCAGAACCAGGAGCGGGCGGTCATCACGGAGGCCGGGCAGCGTGTTGCGGCTGTTTATGTGAATGAAGGGCAGCAGGTGGAAGAAGGGGAACTGCTGTTTGAGCTGGATCTGGATTCTCTGAAAGAAAATATCCTGGCGCAGAGACAGGAAATCCGGAAACTGGAACTTCAGCTGCAGGACGTATCCAGTCAGGAATCTGTCAGTGAAAAAAGGCGGGCGAACGAGCAGGCACAGGCGGCGGAAAATTATTCTCTGTCTGCGTCGCGCGCGGCTGTATCGCTTTCTCACGCGCAGGAAAACCTGGAGAAGGCAAAAAAGGAGCTGAAAGAATACCGCGAAAAAGAAGGGGGCGGCGTGGAGGATACGCTCGCAGAGCAAGAACTGGAGCAGATCTGCGAGGAGTGCTCTGCCGCCTACATTCAGGCACAGCAGGATCTGCAGACGCTGCAGTGGAGGATCGAGAAGGCGGTGGATGACGCGCTGCGGCAGGCCGGTCAGGGCAGCGCATCAGGAAAGCTGGCGGAAAATGTACTGCGTCAGGGAGAACAGGAAAATGCATCCGCGGAAGAGCCGGAAGGGGAAGCAGCCCAGGTACTTTCGGACAGTCTGGCAGAGACAGTGCCGAATACGCAGATAAAGACGGGGAGCGCCGGGACGAGAGATGGTTCCAAAGAGCCGGATCTGGACACAATTCTGACAGAGGATTTCGAGGTAAATACTTCGGAATCTGCTGTGTTGCCTGCTCAGGGAAAAACAGCAGAGATGAATGCAGAAAGTTCAGATATCCAGATTGACGATATTATAATAGAAGAAATAGGATTGGACGATGGATCAGGGGACAATGGCCAATGGAATCCAGACACAGAATCGGGGGGCGGTCTGACTGGGATTGGTTCGGAAAGTGACGGAACAGAAAACAGTCCGACAGCGAATAATACTGCGCTGCCTCCGACTCAGCAGGAACTGGACCGGATTGAGCAGGAAGTGCGCAGTCAATACGCCGCAGATCTGGAAGCTGCAGAACAGGCGGTCGCTGATGCGCTGGCGGAGAAACAGAAGGCGGAAGCGGCGCTGGAGGACTGCCGTCAGAAAATGCTTGCGGCGCACGGAAGCCAGAGCGCGGAGCAGGAGCAGCAGCTGATCGACGCGGTCAAGGCGGCACAGATGGCGTATGAGGATGCCGCCATAGCCGCGAATGAAGCATCGGTCACGGGAAAACGGCAGGTGGAGACGGCAGGTCTTCCGGAGGCGGAGAACAGCACGGGCGATATTTATGAGCTGGATCTTGCGCAGAAGAGACGAGAGCTTTCCAGGCTGAAAAAACTGAAAAAGGCGAAGGGAAAAATCAAGGCTCCGGTTGACGGAATCGTCACAGGTGTCCATGTCACGACCGGGGAGCAGACGCCGGACGGGACGGCAGTCATGCTTGCGGATTTGACAAAAGGATGCCGGCTGACAGCGGAGATCCCTCAGGATCAGGAAAAATATATCGGGCGGGGGGATCTGGTGACAGTAAAGAGCGGGGATGGAAAGACGACGCTGGAGGAGATTCCCGTGGAATCGATTGCCGCAAAAGCGGAGGATGAGTCGGTGCGTCTGGTGACGGTCCAGATTCCGGAAGGCAGACTGCAGCCGGGGACGACCGCGGAGCTGTCCCTGACGAAGAAATCCGCTGCTTATCCTCTCTGCATTCCGCTTGCTGGTCTGTATCTGGATGAGAAAAATCAGACGTACGTGCTTGCGGTACAGGAAATCAACTCTGTGCTCGGAACGGAGATGCAGGCGTTCAAAGTGATGGTCACGGTGGAGGACCGGAATGACCGGTATGCGGCGTTGGCACAAGGGAGCATCAATTCTTCGCAGAATGTTATTGTATCATCGGACCGGCCGGTCAGTGAAGGGAGCCGTGTGCGGGTGGTGAGCTGAAGACAGGAAAAGAAAACAGAGATATTTTCAGGCAGGATTTTATGCCGGGAAAGCAGAGGAAACATAGAATGAAATGGAAAACAGGTTTAAGATGGTTCCGGATTCTGACCGGCATGCTGCTGACTGCGTTTTTATACCGGTCGGCAATAACGAACAGTGTGCTGGTAAATGAGAGGGCGGATGTTGTCACGATCCGGCTCGACGACCATAAGCTGGATGTAGCCGACGCGCAGGAACTTTGCCGGCAGGAGTTGTCTGCGGAAGAACCTCTGGAGCTGAATTGCTGGGGAGAAGCAGGAAAAACAGTCGTGGAAAGCTGGGAAAACGGGCAGAGCGCGTCGGTGTCCCTGCTTTATACGGGTGAGAAAGCCGGACTGGTCGTTCCGGGGACAGAAATTCTTTCCTGGAAGGAGGATGGCTGTTTTCTTGACAAAAAGACGGCGGCCGATCTGTTTGGTTCAGAAGAGGCGGCGGGGCAGATTATCTGGCGCGGGGACAGAAAATATACGGTTTGCGGGACATTCGAAAGTTTCCGGAATCTCATGCTCTGCCGGGCCCATAAGGAGGATGGAGCTGTGCTCACCGCGATATCCTGCCGTGTTCCTGAATTGTCCGGCGCGGCGTCCTGTGTGCAGGAATTTATGATGCGCCGGAGTCTTACGGGGGAGGTTCTTGATTTTACGTTTCTGGCATATCTGAGTCATGATCTGCTGCTTCTTCTGCCGCTTTGCCTGGGGATACGGCTGCTGCAGATGATATCGAATACAGATGTGCAGGAAGGATTCCGCAGTAAAAAGAACAGTTTTTCACTATCACTGTCCTGGGCATTTCTCCGGTGTCTGCAGCTGATCCTTATCGTCGGCATTTTTGTATTTTTGTGGGCAAATATCAGGATTCCTTCCGATATGATTCCTTCCCGCTGGTCGGATTTTTCCTTCTGGGGGACATGGTGGGGGACGCAAAAGGAGAAGCTGCTTCTTCTGCTCCGCACCGCACAGGGAGAAGCGCAGACGATGCTGCTCTGGAATTTCTGCCGTTCTGTATGCGCGGATGCGGGGGCAGTGATCTGCCTGCTTCTGAGTCTATATGCAAAAGCAGGAAGCAATTTGACAGGGGCTGTGAAAACCCCCTTTGATTAAAAAATATTTTCTATTATAAAAGTATTGTATTATAATATATTATTGATTATAATGTGATTATCAGATCTGAATTGAAAATTTTAGCTCAGGAAGGAAATGAAAGTGAGTAAAAGTCTAAAGAAAGGCAAACAGAACATTGAGATGATTCTTTTGAGTATACTGATGGATGGCGATTATTATGGCTATCAGCTTACACAATTGATTAACAGATATTCAAAAAACTTAATTGAAATACCGGAAAGCTCTTTATATCCGGCACTCTATCGTCTGCTGGAAAAGGGATATGTAAGTGATAAAAAAGTAAAGATAAAAGTCAGACAGCAAAGGATTTATTACCATATCGAACCGGCGGGCTATGAATATTATCAAACTTTACTGGATGAGTACAACCGGCTTAATAATGGAATACGTAATATTTTGAATAGAACTGAAACAGTAGAAAGTGATAATCTTGGTGAATTGAAAGGAGACTCATGAATACAACAAAAAAATATTTGAGAAATGTGCGTTCTTCATTTCCGGTGTTTCGTAAGGCTGAAAGAAGATTCTTTGATGAATTTAGGTCGGCAGTTGGTGAGTATGAATCACTTTATCCTGACTGCAGTATGAGTGATTTGGATAAGAGATTTGGAACGCCGAAAGAGATAGTTATAGACTATTTTAACAATATGGATTCGGAGAAATATCTGTCAACTATGCGTAAATCATTGTACATCAAAATGGGCACAGTAATAGCACTTGTTTTATTTATTATCTTTTTCTTTTTACAGACCTGCTTATTGTTTCAATCACGAAATAAATTTGAAGAAAATATGATAAAAACTGAAAAAATTACAATAATCCAAAAGGAATAGGAGATATAACACGCCCTAATATTTTTTGCCCAAATACCTCTATTATAAAAGTAATTATTGACAATAGTAATTCCAAATGGTAGTATAGTATTAACATAATTTGCCGGCAAATAAAGAAGTATTGTTATCTATCAACCAGATAATTTCCAGGAGGGATATTAATGAAATTAAAAGGCTTAACTTTAGCATTAGTATTTACACTTATAGGGGCTGCGGCAGTCTCTGTTGATGCGGCAAACATCAATGGCGATGTGATTGATGAAGAACTGCTGGACGGTGAAATGGACGTGGATGAAGTCTTCGGCAATGTAGAATCAGGCACCGGCCCGGAAGATATGGAAGATGAGTCTGAAGATTCGGAGGGGGAACTGGAAGGATTTGACGTGGAAGGATTTCTTTACAGATTCAGCGAGGAAGAATTTAATTCGTACTCCGACGCATTTACTTCGGAGAGCGATCCTGTAAATACTGTTTATGACGACTATTCGCTGCAAACAGAACTGCTGGACGGTGAAATGGACATGGATGAAGTCGTCGGCAGTGTAGAATCAGGCACCGGCCCGGAAGATATGGAAGATGAGTCTGAAGATTCGGAGGGGGGACTGGAAGGATTTGACGTGGAAGGATTTATTGACGGATTTATCGTGGACATATTTAACTTCTTCTCCAACGCATTCACTCAAGATTCGGAGGGGGAACTGGAAGGGATTTGACATGGAAGGATTCGAAGAATGATCCTGTAAATACGGTCTATGACGCCTGTTCGTTGCAAACAGATAAGCAGGCATGGGAGTTTGGAAAAAAATGTTGAAATCGAGGTGGAAATAGTTTATGCTGGTAAAGTGATAAAGAATAAAAGAGGAGAGGATGACACAGATGGAACCGTTATGTGACCACAGAGTTTTTTATCATTTCCAGCAGATCTGCCGGATTCCCCATGGGAGCGGAAATGAGAAGGCATTGAGCGACTTTATTTTTCAATGGGCGCGAAAAATCGGCCTGGAAGCGGAACAGGATGATGCCTGCAATGTTTTTATACGGAAACCGGCGTCTCCGGGGATGGAGGAGATTCCGGGGGTTATGCTTCAGGCGCACCTTGACATGGTCTGCGAGAAGGGCGCGGGGGTAGAGCATGATTTTCTCCGGGATCCGATTGACTGGGTAATCGAGGGGGACACGCTCTCGACGGGAGGAAAGACGACGCTGGGGGCAGACAACGGCATCGGTGTCGCGCTGGCCATGGCTGTTCTGGAGGATGCTTCCCTTGTGCATCCGGCGCTGGAGGTATTGTTCACCACAATGGAAGAGGAAGATATGTCGGGCGCCGAACAGTTTGACAGCGCAAAAATGCGTTCCCATTATCTGATCAATCTGGATCATGTCTCGGAGCACGATATGGTCTGCGGCAGCTGCGGGGGTATGGAGGCGGATTTTTATCTTTCTCTCATGAAACGTTCTGTTCCCAAAAGATGGGCGGCATACCGGCTGTCGGTGTCGGGGTTTCGGGGAGGTCATTCTGGAGAGGATATTCACAGAGGGCGCGGGAACGCCAACATTCTGCTTGCGCGTCTGCTGCTGGCAGCGAAGGATGTCTGCCCGTATCTGCTGACAGAAATCAGAGGCGGAAGCTTCCGGCTTGCCATACCGAGGGAGGCGGAGGCAGTTCTGTGCCTGGATCCTGCCCAGATGCCCGAGCTGATGCAGGCGCTGGATGTGCTGAAAGAGGAGATCTGCGCGGAACTTTCAGACTCCGGTCCCCAGATAAAGATCGTGCTGGAACAGGCTGCCGCTTCGGATTCTGCGCTGGAAGGAGTTGAACCGGACAAGGTTGTCCAGGCTCTTACGTTGATTCCGGACGGCATCTGCCAGATGAACGAGACTCTGACCGGTCTGGTCGACACATCAGACAATCTGGGGGAGGTTTATCTGGAGGACGAAGAACTTCATCTTGTGCTCGAGATCCGTTCCGCGAGGGAAAGTCTCCGAACGTATCTTTATCAGAAGATGGAGCAGCTTGCGGCGCTTCTGGGAGGCCGGTGCAGCTGCAGTCGTTCTTATCCGAGCTGGCATTTTCAGCCTTCTTCGAAGCTGCGCCAGATCTGCATGCAGGCGTATGGTGAATACTATGGAGGAAAGCCTGCCGTTCATACCGTCCATGCGGGACTGGAGGTCGGATACCTTCTGGAGAGGCGTCCTGATGTCGACGCGGTGTCCATCGGGCCGGACTGCTGGGATTTTCATTCGCCGGCTGAGACGGTCAGCATTTCTTCTGTAAAAAATTTTTATATTTATTTGTG
>CANQAR010000136.1 GCA_947588845.1 uncultured Lachnospiraceae bacterium | reverse complement strand
GACGCGGAGATCGACAGAGCTGTGAAGGAAGCGGCTGAGTACGAGGCGCAGGACAAGAAGCGCAAGGAAGCGATCGATACGAGAAACGACGCCGACGCGATGGTATTCCAGACTGAGAAGGCCATGGAAGAGGTTGGCGACAAGATTGACGCGGCTGACAAGTCTGCGGTTGAGGCTGACCTGCAGTCTCTGAAGGATCTGATCGCGAATACCAATCCGGATGACATGACGGATTCACAGGTGGCTGACCTCAAGGCAGGCAGAGAGAAACTGATGCAGAGCGCGCAGAAGCTGTTTGCGAAGGTTTACGAGCAGGCTCAGGGAGCGGCAGGCGCAGCAGGAGCAGGCCCGGATATGGGCGGCGCGTCAGCGGGCGGCGACTATACACAGCCGGATGACGATGTTGTGGACGGAGACTACCGCGAGGTATAAACAAAAGGTGTCACAGACAAATTGATAGGGAAAATAGTACGATACCCCTGGAGTGAGGAGCTTCAGGGGCATCGTTGGGTATATCAGAGGGGGATGACTCCCCCATCTGATATACGTCCGCGAGGGTTCTGAGCGCCAGTGGCGCCCGTTTAGAACCGGACCGGAACGGAGTGGAGAGCGCAGGGATTCAGAGCTGAAGATGTCTGCTGACGCATACCCGAATCCCGCGCGCAAAACTCGCAGGCGAGTTTTGAACAATCCGTCCTGGGCAAAGCAGGCGGGGGAAAATGACAAGGCCGCAGAGGACGGCCAGGGAGGTTATTATAGTATGGCGGAGAGCAAACGGGATTATTATGAGGTCCTGGGAGTGGACAAAAATGCGGATGAGGCTGCCCTGAAGAAAGCATACCGTGCCCTTGCAAAAAAGTATCATCCGGATATGAATCCGGGAGACGCGGAGGCGGAGAAAAAATTTAAGGAAGCGTCCGAGGCGTATGCCGTGCTGAGTGATGCCGAGAAAAGGCGGCAGTATGACCAGTTCGGACACGCGGCATTTGAGCAGGGAGGTCCTGGCGCAGGCGGTTTCGGCGGCTTTGACGGCTTTAATTTCAGCGGCGACATGGGGGATATTTTCGGAGACATTTTCGGAGATCTGTTCGGCGGCGGTGCCAGAAGGAGAGGCGGCTCGCGCGGGCCGGCGCAGGGCGCGAATGTGAGGACGAGTGTCCGCATCAGCTTTGAGGAGGCAATCCGCGGCTGTGAGAAGGAACTGGATATCAACCTGAAGGAAGAATGTACGACTTGTCACGGGAGCGGCGCGAAGCCGGGAAGCAGTCCCGAGACGTGCCCGAAGTGCGGCGGCCGCGGGCAGGTGGTATTTACGCAGCAGTCCCTGTTCGGAACGGTGCAGAATGTGCAGACCTGTCCGGACTGCCATGGCACCGGAAAGATCATCAGGGACAAATGTCCGGACTGCTACGGCACCGGTTATATCACCAGCCGCAAGAAGATCAAAGTTACGATTCCGGCGGGTATCGACAGCGGACAGAGTATCCGCATCCGGGAAAAGGGAGAGCCCGGTACGAACGGAGGCCCGAGAGGCGATCTTCTTGTCGAGGTGAACGTGAGCAGGCATCCGGTCTTCCAGAGGCAGGACATGGATATCTATTCTACCGTGCCCATGTCGTTTGCGCAGGCGGCTCTCGGCGGAGAGATTCGGATCAGCACGGTGGACGGCGACATCATGTATACGATCAAGCCCGGCACGCCGACCGATACGAGAGTGCGCTTCAAGGGAAAAGGAGTTCCGTCGCTGCGCAACAAGAATGTCCGCGGCGACCATTATGTGACCTTTGTTGTTCAGGTTCCGACGAAGCTGAGCGAGGAGGCGAAACGCGCGCTGCGTGAATTTGATCAGGCGGCCGGCGGCAGCCTCGGAGCGGCTCCGGAGAGAAAAGCAGAAAAGGAAAAAGGGAAAAAGAAAGGCTTCATGGACAAACTGAAAGAGACGTTTGAAGATTAATTTTGCGATGAAAATTTGTCATAATGGAGGAGCCCATGAGATGGAATAAATTTACGCTGAAAACTCTGACCGACGTGGAAGATATTGTGATCTCAACTCTGGCGGAAGCCGGAGTGGAAGGCGTGGAGATCGAGGACAAGGTGCCTCTGACCGAGGAGGACAAAAAACAGATGTTTGTGGATATCCTTCCGGACGGGCCGGAGGATGACGGCATTGCGTATCTGAGCTTTTATCTTGAGGAGGATGCGGACAAGGAGGAGATCCTCGCGAAGGTCCGGGAGGAACTTGAGACGCTGCGCATGTTTGTGGATATCGGAGAGGGAACGATCGAGGAATCCCAGACGGAAGATAAGGACTGGATCAACAACTGGAAAGAATATTTTCATCAGTTCTATGTCGATGATGTCCTGATTATTCCGTCCTGGGAGGAAGTCAGGGAAGAAGATAAGGACAGGATGATCATCCACATCGATCCCGGCACGGCGTTCGGCACGGGGATGCATGAAACGACTCAGCTGTGCATGAGACAGCTGAAAAAGTATGTGACGTCCGGGACGGAGCTGCTCGACGTCGGTACCGGAAGCGGGATTCTGTCGATCGCCGCGCTGAAGTTCGGAGCGGCCCACGCGGTAGGGACCGATCTTGACCCGTGCGCGATCAGTGCGGTACATGAGAATCTGGAGGCGAACGGCATACCGGAAAGCTCCATGGAAGTCATGCTTGGAAATATTATAGACGACACAGCGGTTCAGGAAGCGGTCGGTTACGGGAAATATGATATTGTGGCCGCGAACATTCTCGCGGAGGTGCTGATTCCGCTGACGCCGGTAATCATAAAGCATATGAAGCCGGGCGGCATTTACATAACCTCCGGCATTATCGATGAAAAGGAAGAAGCTGTGGTTCAGGCAGTGAAGGCGGCTGGCCTTGAGGTGCTTGAGGTCACGCATCAGAACGACTGGGTGTCGGTGACAGCGCGGAAGAACTGAGACTGCCTGCATTCGCGGCGGATGAAAAGATTCCGGCCGACTGCGTTCGCGGCGGAGTGAAGGGATTCTGGTCGGCTGTGTCCGCGGCGGAGTGAAGGGATTCCGGTCGGCTGTGTCCGCGGCGGACGAAAGGATTCAGATTGCAGGGATCTGTGGCGAAGAGGATGGAATACAGAATGGTTCGGGGGAGATGCGATGTATCATTTTTTTGTGGCGCCGGAACAGATTGGAGAGAAAGAGATCCGTATCGAAGGAAGTGACGTCAATCATATCCGCAATGTCCTGCGTATGAGTCCGGGCGGGCAGATCAGCGTCAGCAGCGGCGATGGGAAGGATTACCGCTGCGAGCTTGTCAGGCTTGAGGAAAGCTGTATCACGGCGAAGATCATGTGGGTGCAGGAGGCGGATGTGGAGCTTCCGTCGAGAATCTGCCTCTTCCAGGGGCTTCCAAAAGGCGACAAGATGGAGCTGATCATTCAGAAAGCCGTGGAGCTCGGGGCTGCAGAGATCGTGCCGATGGCGACAAGAAGGGCCGTTGTGAGGCTCGATGAAAAGAAAGCGGCGTCGAAACAAAAAAGGTGGAACGCAATCGCCGAGAGCGCCGCGAAGCAGTCGAAGAGGATGATCGTGCCGGAAGTAAAGCCTGTGATGAGTTTTCGGGATGCCGTAGATTATGCGAAATCCTTTGAGAAGAAGCTGATTCCCTATGAACTTGCAAGGGGGATGGATGAGACGCGCAGGATCATCCGCGGGATTCTGCCGGGACAGTCGGTCGCTGTCTTTATCGGGCCGGAGGGCGGTTTTGACGAGGAGGAGATTGCGTTTGCAAAGGAGGCCGGGATCACGCCGGTTACACTTGGCAGGAGGATTCTGCGGACGGAGACCGCCGGGATGGCCGTGCTGTCGGTGCTGATGTTTCAGCTGGAAGGATGAAACGGCCCGTTTTATTTTACGGATAACAAAGTTTTGGATTAATTGTTTCTGTCGGAACGGATGCAGGAGGGCGCCATGGAATATACGCTCTATGAACTGAGCTGGTTCTTTTTCATTTATTCTTTCGCGGGCTGGTGCCAGAGCGTGGCGGTGGCGGCCGTCCGGCGGAAGACTTTTGTAAATACGGGTGTTCTGAATCTTCCTCTGTGTCCGATTTATGGTATAATAGCCGTAAGCTTCAGTATCTTCCTGACGGAACTGAAAGAACATCCGGTTTTTCTGTTTGTCGGAGGCATGGTGATCTGCGCGGTGCTGATTGCGCTGACCGGTGTGGTTCTGGAACGGATCTTCCGCAGAAAGTGGTGGGAATCCAGGCGGATTGTTCCGTCTGCACAAAGGCAGAAGGAGGAAAATTCTGCCCCGGATGGGCCGGACGCACCTGCGTCGGCGGGTAAAATTCTCGCGGAGAGCTTCAATTCGTTTACGGAGGGAACTTACGTAAGTCTTCCGATGGTTCTGGGAGCGGGCCTGGGAAGTATTTTTGTGCTGTGGCTCGGCAATCCTCTGATCTCGAGATTCTGCCTCTTTCTGCCGCAGAGGCTTGGAATGATTCTGCTGATCGTGACCGGGGTCTGCCTGCTCATTGATCTGTTCTGCGTGCTCACGGTTGTCTGGAAGTGGAGGGTCAAGATCCGGCAGTTTGAAAGCATGGCCGAGAATATGCGCCAGCTCTCGATGAATTTTGGGAACGCGATCACGCGCCATGTCAGGCAGCGTCTGGAAAAATCCTATCCCAATATTCGGACGGAAAAAATCCTTGAGGAGCGGGCGGAAAAGGGCAGCGCTGTCAGGACAAAATTTGCGGAAGGCTGCTGTTTTTACAAGCTTGCCGGACTGTTTTTTATCGGGGCCTTTATGGGCGATCTGATTGAGGTGGTATTCTGCCGTCTGACAATGGGGTTCTGGATGAGCCGAAGCAGCGTGGTCTACGGGCCGTTCAGCATTATCTGGGGTTTCGGCTGCGCGGTGCTGACCGGGATGCTGTATAAATACAGAAAGAAAAATGACCGCTATATCTTTATATATGGAACGGTGCTTGGAGGCGCGTACGAATACCTGTGCAGCGTGTTTACGGAGCTTGTATTCGGGACAGTATTCTGGGATTACAGTTCCATTCCGTTCAATCTTGGCGGGCGGGTGAACCTGCTTTACTGTTTTTTCTGGGGAATTGTCGCTGTCGTCTGGCTGAAAGGGATTTACCCGCATCTGTCGGCGCTGATCGAGAAAATTCCGAAGAAGATCGGTCCTGTACTGATGTGGAGCATGATTCTGTTTATGCTGTTTGACGTGGTTCTGTCATCGGCGGCTCTTGAGCGGTATTCTGACAGGTATAAAGGAGCGCCGGCAGGAACAGAGATCGAAGAATATCTGGATGAGAAATTTCCCGACGAACGCATACTGCGGATTTATCCGAAGATGAGAATGGCGGAGGATGTAGGAAAGCCGCCCCGACAGCTGGGGGAGCAGATGGAAACAGAAACAGGAAGAACACAGCCCAGGCAAAATCAGAGGTGAAAAGCAATGAGAGAGTATAGAACGGATGAAGGACAGAGAATCGGGGAAACAAAAGAGGGATGCCGGAACGGAAAAATAATAAAAAAGCGGGACATGAATGCGGACCTGATCCGCTGCGTCGCGACCTACAGTGTTATTTCGGTACATTTTCTGCTGAATTCCGGATTTTATTATTTTCCGACCGTGGGAACCGACATGTATATCATGTCTCTCATGCGGGCGTGCTTTATGGTCTGCGTGCCGCTGTTCATGATTCTGACCGGCTATCTGATGTGGCAGAAGAAGCTGACAAAAGGATACTATAAAGGACTCTGGAAAACAGTCGAGATCTATGTGCTGGCAAGTATTGCCTGCCTGCTGTTTAAAAAGTATGTGCAGGGAGAGACTGTGACGCTGCAGAGCGCCGTCTTTGCAATCCTGGATTTTTCCGGGGCAAACTATGCCTGGTATATCGAGATGTACATCGGCCTGTTTCTGATCATCCCGTTTCTGAACGGCGCTTACCACAGTCTTGAAGAAACCGGGGAGGAGAGAAATGCGGATGCAGCTGACTGCGGAGAAAATGCAGAAGATATAAAAAACAAAGGGAAGCGCAGGAAACAGATCCTGGTTCTGACCATGATTTTTATGACCATGCTGCCCAAGCTCCTGAATAATTTTGATCTTGTGACGGAAGGGTGGTGGCTCTCTCCGTCGCTTTCTACCACGTACACGAAGCTGATCCCCAGCTTTTTTACCGGGATGTATCCGATTACCTATTATTTCATTGGCATGTATCTGCGCGAGTACGGCTGTGATCTGCCGCGCCGGGCAAATGTGCTGCTGTTTGTTCTGGCCGTGTTTATATTTGGCAGCTATAATTTTTACCGGAGCGACGGCCAGGATTTTGTCTGGGGATCGAACAGTACCTGGGGCGGAGAGAATCTGATCACGGCGACGCTGCTGTTCATTTTTCTTCTGCATCTGCATCCGGACCGGTGGTGGTGGCCGATTCAAAAGACTCTGGTTCAGATTTCCCGCGTGTCGCTCGGACTGTATCTGCTTTCCTGGATTTTTGATAAGATCATTTATGCAGATTTTCTTGAGCGTGTTCCGAATGTCCTGGACCGTTGGAAATGCTATCCGGCAGTGGTGCCGACTGTATTTGCGTGCGCGTTTACAGCTTCGTTTCTGATATATCTGCTGAGAGATGCGGTGCATGCTGTGGTAAAGAGTGTGTTCCGGTTTGTCTTTCCGGGTGATAAATGAGTTGACAAACACCGGAAAGTCAGTGTAAGATGTCTTAGACAGATGTTGATTTCTGTTTTGCGGTTATGGCGGAATTGGCAGACGCGCAGGATTTAGGTTCCTGTGTCGCAAGACGTATGGGTTCGAGTCCCACTAACCGCATGAAAAAGCCCTGTAAACATTGAATTTTCGGTAATTTTCAATGTTTGCGGGGTTTTTATAGCAAACGACAAAAATATTTGCCGTTCCCTATAGTTTTTATGAACAAAAAAAGAGGCTGTCGGAAAATATTGGTCGGGCTGTCATGAATCCGTTGTTCACATGGTCTTCGTTACATCTGTCTCAGACACGTGTACAACTGGATTATGACAAGTCCTTCCTTTTATATTTTCCGACAGCCCCTTCCGGACGTCTGTATTCAATTAACTCTCCTGCGTCCACATTGAGATAGTAACATAACTTGCAAATCAATCCTGTGTCATATCGTGAAACACCATCCCGACAATACTTGTTAAAATTTGTCCTTGGAATATCCAGATCCTTACAAATCTGATTCTTGCTGATTCCACGTTCTTTCAGCAGTTCATTTATACGCAGATGCAGATTGCCGTAGTCCATGAAAAATCTCCTTTACATTTCTACCAGTATTTTATATACTGGATAACAGAAATATAATTCACAGATAAAGGATTCACAGAAGTATTAGGTATAGGAGAATGCTATGGATAACAAAAATAGAATTTTTGAACTCCAGTTCACTGAAAAAGAACTAACTGCAATATATGATGTGTTTAATGATCTGACCAGCAAAGGATTGAACGAGTGGATCACGCTCGTGTCTGAAAATGGTAGCTGTGATAGAGCAGAATGTTGGAGGCAATGGGTCAAGACGGATATGTTTGACGAGATCCGGCGCAAGGCAGGTGTGGTCCTAGGAGTGGAGCAGGAAGTGGAAGACGGTGAAATGAATGGTGTGGATTAATGTTTTTGTCGTAACATTTCCACTAATTGTGAAACCAGTTCAATCTCAGCATCACTTAATCCTGTAACGTCAATTTTTCTTGTATCTGTCATTCCAAGCAGATAATCCGTGGAGACGTGAAATATTCGTGCCAACTTCACGAGCACGTCATAAGAAGGGTATCGTGTTCCGGATTCATAGGAGGATACAGCACTGATGGCAAGGCCTATTCTGTCTGCAATCTGTTTCTGAGTCAGTTTCTTTTCTATCCGTAACGATTTGAGCTTATCTCCCATATTCATATTCACCAATTGTATCGGCCCCTTTCGCTAGTAGTGTACTAAATAAAATTTCTGTTTTAGAGAAAATTATTTCACTAAAACGGAAATTTTGTATTGAAAAGGGTAACTGCTTGAGATATAATAACGATGCAGCTTATATATTTTTATTATTTATGCTCAAGAGGGAGGTAGTTTATGAAACAATTGAAGAAATGGGCGTGCACCTTATTGATGCTACTGGTATTGTCCTGTGGTTCAACGGCGGTTTTATCCTGTGCAATTACTCCAATAACTGCGGAGGCGTTTACAATGGTACCGTTAACCAAGATTAACAAAAAGAAACTTACGCTCGACAAAGGCAAGACGTATCAGTTAAAGATTAAAGGAACCAAGAAGAAAGTCACATGGAAATCAAATAAACCATCCGTAGCAAAGGTTAATAATAAAGGACTGGTTACGGCGAAAAGTGCAGGTACGGCAAAGATAACTGCAAAGGTTAATGGTAAAAAATATACTTGCACGGTGACGGTAAAAGTTAAGAAACCAAGTAAACCAACAACTCCGCAGGCTCCGTCACAGACAGAGCCATCACAGCCGGAAACGGATCCACCACAGACAGAGCCAGAAACGCCTGAAAAATCAGGTAAAACAATATTGAAAGAATATATAACAAAGTATGGTGGGACAAATTCCAGTGGAAATAAGTTCATCAGTAATAAAACGACAGAAAATGGTGAAACCAATAATTGTGGGATTGTATATGATAGAAGTTCAGATTCTTTCTCGTTTATACTGACAACTACAGATTATGATGGTGACAGAACAGGAACAGATATGACTGTTCTAAATACAAATTCGGGTTATTCAACTGTCGAATATACTTACGCGGTTTCAGATGGATACGGTTCATTTTCTGCAAGAGCAACAATTAACCAAAGAACTTATAATAAAAACACAAATGTTCAATTTGAAATAACTGATTCTTCGGTTGGATTTAGTGCATCAATAGTTGATTCAGCAATTTCATTAGCAAATATAGATTTGCAAATATCTATGTTGAGATGGAACCTTTTGCTTATGAATAAAGTTGGAATAACAATGCAAGATATTGGATTTCTGTCTTTTGGCTAAAGCCACATAACACAACAATAATTTCAGGGTCTGCGACAACTACAATGCCGCAGGCCCTCTTTGCGGCCAAAAATAAAGGAAGGAGGTCGAGCCAATGCAGGTATTACCCAGATTAAAAATGGAACTGTCCAATCAGGAATATTTTTCTGATGAACAGTATACGCAATTTCTCACAGGGAACGATTTAAGTCCTATGGACGAATATAATAAATCAGAAATGCAGAAATCTCTCTTACTCACTGTAATAGATGTATTTGAAGCAGTTACCAATGATATTGGCCTGATGACTGGTATCAGCACAGAATTTGGTGAGATAGACCAGGCATATTACGTCAGGAGATAGAAGATAATAGCTACAGGAGACATTGATCTGTCTGATTATGCAACCAAAGACGAGGTCCCGTCCCTGGAAGGGTACTCTTGGAAAAGACGAAGAGGACAGTTTTTCATCTGTAATTACAGAGAGTGAAGGAAACACAGACGACGTTTATAAACTTGACATTACGACGAAAATGGGAAAGATTACCACTGTAAATTTAAAGAGTAAGCGTAGCGAAACAGGATCATAAAGAGAATATTATTGACATTTATTCCGGAATATTAGCGAATAGTTAGCATAATACTTTCAACTCTGCGCAAACTAATCTGGTAACTTATAAACGATTACTGTTCATTTCAGTACCTTTAAGACAGACAAGGAGAATTATGACACAGATGGAAACTATGTCCATGAACTATGACGACGGCAATATTCCGGAAATTGATCTTCCGGGAAATGCTCGCGCCACAGAAATGATTCCCGACGAAATTCCCGGACGGAACAGATCGGTAGGAGAGACCGCAAACGTAATACCAGATGAAATGCCAAAGCATGACAGGCCAGGAAGCGGCACATTTGGCGATATCCCACAAGAAGTCCCTCAGCACGGCTGTCCGGGACATGATTCATCACACGGACGGGAGGTGCTCTTATGACACGGGTTCATTCCACCGCCGCAGAACTTCCGACCTCCTGCAAGTCAGCTGCGGAGCGCATGCTCGACGCGCTTCATGAAGAAGACCGATTCGCCGACCTGACAGAGGACAACCGTCAGAAGCTGACCGACCTGGAGCAAAAGCTCTCCGATGAAAGAGGAGAAAAAATTGCTCTGGTGGCCTACCGGTTGTAATTCTGCTTCCACATCTCACATATGGAGGGAATCTGCATTACGGACTGACAAACACAGATTTCCTCCATTGTTTTCCTGTCTTTTCCGATCTGTGTTTCCACAAAAAAGAAGAACCGCTCCCCCAAATTTTTTAATTTTTATTTTTTTGAAAAAAACTATTGAAATTTTTTAAAATGATGGTATAATGTCTTTCGGATGGAAGCATAGCTCAGCTGGGATGAGCGTTCGCCTCACACGCGAGAGGTCAGGAGTTCGAGCCTCCTTGCTTCCAGTCTCTGGGGATATAGCTCAGTTGGGAGAGCGATGCGTTCGCAACGCATAGGTCAGGGGTTCGAGTCCCCCTATCTCCATTTAAAATGTGCCTGAAAGCTTTGATTTTACAAGGTTTTCGGGCGTTTTTCTTTTTCCGTCATGTCCATGCCTCATTTCTTTATTCCCGCGAGCAATGAGGAAAACAGCCATGCCTGCATAGATATTTGACGAATACCGCTTGGGGCGCTGCAAGATTGATACCCGTTGTTTGCAGTGGGGCCTTTGATTTGGGAAAAATTTCAGGAAATTTCCGCTTGAATCAGCGTGCCAAATATGGTATATTAAACATACGAAAAGGCAGCCGCCCACAAGGTGGTTGACCGTTTGAGTAGCAGAACCGCCCATCCCGGTCAAGTTCAGGGCGGTTTTGCTATGCAGAACTACTTACAAAACGTGAAAACGAATGTAAGCAATGCTATAAGGAACAGGCCAAATGCCATTAAGTCCCCAAAATCGAAATGATTTTTCATAAGCATCACCTCCATCCTGATAGAATGAAGGTCAACCACCCTGTAACACGACTGCCGTGTTTAAGTATATCATATCTTCCACAATTCGACAATCATTTCAGGAAATTTCTGCTTGAATCAGCGTGCCGGATATGATATATTAAACATACAAAAAGGCAGCCGCCCACAAGGTGGTTGACCAGTTGAAGCGACAAAGCCGCCCTTTCCGGTCAAGTTCAGGGCGGTTTTGCTATGTAGAACTACTTACAAAACGTGAAAACGAATGTAAGCAATGCTATACATCCATCAGAAAAACTGCTGCTCCGGCATCATATTTTCGAACCGAAGTTCCGAATATCTTTTCTTCTGTTGGTAAAATCTCTCCCGCAAGAATTTTTCCGACTGCAGCGTGCAGTTCTCCGATCAGGGACGGCATGACAGGAATCGTCCCATGTGAAGGATAGATCTGATCAAA
>CANQAR010000135.1 GCA_947588845.1 uncultured Lachnospiraceae bacterium | reverse complement strand
TTATTCCAGAAAATCATTTCCTATCATATACCATCAAATTGCGGATGTAAAGAGTTTTTTAACGTATATTTATACGTATGCATTGTATATTATTCTGTACAATTTGGTAATAATGACAAATTTTAAATTTGTGCTTGCATATTTATGATGCTTGCGTTATAGTATGGCTTGTCGGCGGGGCCGGACGCCTCTGTGCTCCCGTCCGTCAGGACCAGACGGTTTCCAGTAAAAAACAAAAATCCCACGCTTCCGTATAAAATCATGCCGGGCAGTCCTTTGCTTCCGGCATCATAAAATGTAGTCGTACTCTGTTAAATTACCGGGCGTGGATGGAAAAAATGAGGAGGAATTTCATTATGAAAGAAAAAGTAGTTCTCGCGTATTCCGGCGGACTTGACACGACCGCCATCATCCCGTGGCTGAAAGAGCATTTCGATTACGAAGTCATCTGCTGCTGCATCAACTGCGGCCAGGGAAACGAGCTGGACGGACTTGAGGAGAGAGCAAAATTGTCCGGCGCTTCCAAATTATATATTGAAGATATCGTGGACGAGTTCTGCGATGAGTACATCATGCCGTGTGTGAAAGCCGGTTCTGTCTACGAGCACAAATACCTGCTCGGCACCTCCATGGCACGTCCGGCAATCGCGAAGAAGCTCGTGGAGATCGCCCGCAAGGAGAACGCTTCCGCAATCTGCCACGGCGCTACTGGCAAGGGAAATGACCAGATCCGTTTCGAGCTTGGCATCAAGGCGCTCGCTCCAGACCTGAAGATCATCGCTCCGTGGAGAATGACCGATGTATGGACCATGCAGTCCCGCGAGGATGAGATCGAGTACTGCCGTCAGCACGGCATCAACCTGCCGTTTTCTTCTGACTCCAGCTACAGCCGCGACAGGAACCTGTGGCACATCAGCCATGAAGGCCTTGAACTCGAGGATCCGGCAAACGAGCCGAACTACGAGCACCTTCTGGTTCTTGGCGTCACGCCGGAGAAAGCTCCGGACGAACCGGAATACGTGACCATGACCTTCGAAGCCGGCGTTCCGAAGTCCCTGAACGGCAAGGCAATGAAAGTTTCCGAGATCATCACAGAGCTGAACGCGCTCGGCGGAAAGCACGGCATCGGTATTGTCGATATCGTTGAGAACCGTGTGGTCGGCATGAAATCCCGCGGCGTCTATGAGACTCCTGGCGGAACGATCCTGATGGAAGCTCACGAGCAGCTTGAGGAGCTTGTTCTTGACCGTGAGACCCTGGAAATGAAAAAGAGACTTGGCAGCCAGTTCGCACAGACTGTCTATGAAGGAAAATGGTTCACGCCGCTGCGCGAGGCGATCCAGGCATTTGTGGAATCCACACAGAAATATGTGACCGGCGAAGTGAAATTCAAGCTCTACAAGGGCAACATCATCAAGGCCGGTACCACCTCGCCATACAGCCTGTACAGCGAGTCCCTCGCAAGCTTCACGACCGGCGACCTGTACGATCACCACGACGCGGACGGCTTCATCACGCTGTTCGGACTGCCGCTGAAGGTCCGGGCTATGAAGATGGCCGAGGCGCAGAAAAACAACTAATAAAAAATATTCTTCTCGATCGGGTCGGGGGGAAACGAAACGATCGGGTAGAAGGCGATTTTCCCTCCTGCTCGCCCGGCGCGGCCCAGGCGCTGCGTCAGCAGCTGGTTTCCCTGCCTGAGCCTGCGCATAGACAGACCGGGGATGCGGTACGAAATCATTTCCAGTACCGCATCCCCGGGATTTTTCTGTCCTGTATTCTTCTGTACGTTCTCTCTATGCTGCCTGACCGCGCAGGCGCATGGGAGTCTCACACTGCATTTTCCGCCAATCCGCGGCAATGCTTATTCTGCGCTGAGTCCGTTGATGTAATCATCCAGAGCGGAAGCATTCAGCGTGTACGTCTCAAGAGTCTCTGTATCTTCATTCGAATTCTCTATACTGGTATAGACAGACATTCCTACCCAGCCGATCATGACGACTGCAATCGCCGTCAATCCGATTTTCGTAAGCATCCATTCTCTTTTTGCTTTTTTGATAAGCTTTGCGCGGTTGCGCTTCTCTTCTTTATAGCGGTCAACTTTCGCCTGACTCATATGTGTACCTCTCCTTTAACCGATTTTTACATTCGCATGGGCGGCTCCAGGCAGCCATTCCTGCATATAGAACAGTATACACGATTCCGGAAATTTTTCAAGCCCGTTTTCCGGAACCGTTACTACACGCAAGTCCCGTATCAAATCAGCAGTTCTTCCATGTTTACCCGGCGCACCTGCGCCTCAAAGGTCTCCTGAACCGCGCAGACGGCGCAGCAGTAGTCTTTTGCTGCCTCATATTCCTTAAAATAATACGCTCTGTGATCCACGTTCTGGATCACGGATATTTTTTCCTCCCCCGGAATAATCTGAAAGCTGTCCAGGCCCAGTCTCAACCCCTCTCCCGTCACTTTCAGAAAACTCTCTTTCAATGTCCAGAACCGGAAGAACAGCCTCTGCCGGGCTTCTGCGTTCTCCTGGGAACAGATCACCTCATACTCTTCCGGAGTAAAAAATCTGCGCGCCACAGCCAGCTTCCGATCCCTGACCTTCTCCACATCGCATCCCACTTCACAGGGCGCTATGGCGCACACCGCCAGTTCCCCCGAATGGGACACATTAAAATACAAATTTTCCACGCCGTCCAGATAAGGCTTACCGTTCTCTCCATAGCGAAACCGCGGAAAATCCATCTCCAGCCCCGAAGCAGCGCCTGCTTTGTCAGAAGATCCGGCTGCTTTTCCATTCCCGTCCGGCAAATCCATGACAGAACCACAGGACTTCAAAGAAAAAGATTCCGCCGTCCGGCCGTTTTTTCTCAAAATCCCCATCTGCGAAAGCCCGTACAGCAGCAGCAGTTCCGCTCCCAGGGACCGGCATTTGTCTCCGTGAGAACGTATCTGATCCGTTTTTTTTCTTCTCTCCTCCGTCACTTTCCTGTATGCCTTTTCAAAAAGGCGCGCATCTTCCAGCGGTCTCACATTTACGGCATAAATCCTCACGGGAAAATCATCCATCCTGTTCCTCCCATTCTTTCTGTGCGGCTGCATGCGGATATGCAGCCGTAAAACAGGAAAAGCAGCCATTCCAAAACAGCTGCTTCTTTCCTTTAAAATCATTCCGGTCCGCTCATCCAGTACAGCATTGTCTCAGTCATTTATTTCCATACTGCCGCAGGATTGAGAGACTACCGGGACTCCATCTGCTCATAACGGCTGTATCCCTCAGCCATAATGCTCTTTATACCGGCTGTGATCGTTTCTTCCGGCACATAAAATTTATCCTCAAAATAAGAATATACTTCTTTTCCGGTCTGAACCACATCATCCACAAAAAGACAACAGTCCATCACATTCTGAATCAGCTGCGCTCCTCCTTCCTCCACTGCGGAAGATAAAGCCGCTGTATATGCCACCTGAAGCTCATCTACCTGCCCTTCCGGCAGGAGCTCATTGGATGTCTCCGGCATATCCTGAGATGCCAGATCAGCCTCTGTCATCGTCGCAAAATCCGTCCAGAAAAGCACGTTCGCCGCAAATTCCCCTCGCTTCACCGCCTCAGCCTTCATGTGCAGCGGCATCTCAAAGTGCAGGCACCAGCAGGACGCCGCATCGTACGCCCCCTGCGCTGTGTCCGGAACATTGTAAAGATAATTCCGCACTCCCTGGAACGCGCCCGACAATTCATAATTCAGATAGGACATCTGCCCCTCCACGGAATTAAACGGGATACCCTGGCTGGCGCAATAGCCGATCAGACCTTTGCATCGTCCGTTATGCCACTGACAGAGTCCATAACTGGTTCCTCCATCTCCCACTGCTCCCGGATTCGATCCTGATTCATACTGAATATTTCCCAGAATCCCGCATGCGGCGGCATGATTGAAGCCCAGATCGTTCCGCAGATAAGAATATACCGCATTCATCACTTCCGGTACACTGTAAACGACATTGGAGCGAAACAGATGCGGAATCAATGAATCCTCCTCCTGTTCCTTCGCCATGGCTTCGACATTTTCTTCTATCTTCTTACTGTCCACCATACCGGGATCGTTCACTACGGTCTGTTCCTCCACAATCAGCTCTATTGTAAGTTCCCCGTCCTGCTGCTGCGCAGTCTCTCCTGATGGAGTTCCTTCTTCTGTCTGAGTATTCTCCTCTGGAAGCGAACCTGGTTCTTCAATAATAAAACTTCCATCATCTGGCGCCGGCAATATTTCTCCCGCATTGCCGGATCCTGAAGATGCGCTGTCCAACATCGCAGTGTCCCGTGAAAGCTCTCCCGCACTGCCGACTGCCGGAGCCTGAATTCCCTCATCTGCTATCTCCACTGCACATACCGCGGTCCCTCCCGTCAGGGCCAGAACCGCCGACAGACATACGGTACAGATAATTTTTCTTTTCTTCAAAATTCATTCCCTCTTTGCATTGATTTCTGATCAGGCTGGATTTTGATCCGGTTAACAAGCTGACTTAACTATATACGAATTTAAAGAAAATGTCAAATCCTTATCGTCCGATTTTCAGCGCCGCAAGGAGTCCGCCCAAAAGAAACAGCACGGAAATACCCGTCAGAATCAGTGCCTTTCCGGAAACCTCCGACGCTTCCTCTATCGTAGTTCCATTCATTTCCGCCCGCCGCCGGTTTTCCCAAAAAGCTGCGCCATTTTCTCCTGACTCTACTCCTTCCGGCGACATCTGTTCATTCCCGGAAAATCCCCCGTCAGCAGACGTCGGAATACTTGGCGGGTTCACTTCTCCCGTCTGACCATTCGGAAGTGTCGGTGGATTCATCTCTCCAGCCTGATTATCCGGCTGCTCCGGCGGATTCATCTCTTCAGCCTGATCATTCGGAGACTCCGGCAGAATTTTTTCTGCGCTCTCACCCTCCGTAAGGTCTGACGCGACTCCTTCTGTCCTTCGGATATTGTCCATGGCATTGACCGGCTCAGCACTCCCTGTTACCCTGCCTGCCATTCCTTTCCTGCCTCCCTGCATTCTCCCCATGCCTCTGAGCATTCCCGTCATACCAACACTGCCGGAAGTATTATCCACGGTGATCTCTTCCTCCTGATCCCCGATCGCAAGCGTACAGGTTTCTCCTTTCTGCATATCCGGCGTGCTGATAATAACGGAAGTAAAGCTGCATGGGATTTCCTCAGACAAAAGCACTGTTCCCCCGGAATTCTTCAGCGTCACTGTCGTCCCAGCTTCTCCTGCCGCACCATTGTACATAATAAAATTCTGCTCTGAGGAAGAAGAAAATCCTTCTGCCATCGCGCTTCCGCCGCAGGCAATAACCGTTCCGCCGCTGATCTCGCAGGTTCCTCCATTCTCACTCCCACAGTCAAGCGCGCAGTTTCCTCCATTGCCTGTAACGCTGATTCGAATATTTCCTCCGCTGATCCGGATATCCCCGTTGGAATCCAGCCCATCCGCGTCCCGGCCGTCGGTGTTTACGATCGTGATGTCTCCTCCGGCAATGGCAAGCACGGATTCTGCTCCGCCGCTGGCGTTGATCCCATCATCTGTCGGCGTGAGGTCAAGCGTCCCGCCGTCAATCGTAACATTCACCGCCTCAAGCCCTTCATAGCAGTCCGGAATCGTGATGCTCCCGGACTCCATATAAATATAGCCGGTCTCCTCATCATTCGAGACAGTCACGCCGTCATCTCCTGCGTGAATCGTGAGATCCATCCCGGTAAATCTCGCACTGTCATTCGCGTGAATCCCATCCTGCACGGCTGTGACCGCAATTGTTCCGCCGGCCACGACAAGATCGTCGTTACAGACGATTCCGTGCTGGTACCCTCCCGTCACCGTCAGAGAACCGCTGCCGTTGATCGTCAGATCATCCCGTGAGTAGACTGCTCCGTCGATACCTCCGGAAGTGTCCTCCGCATCACCGGGCACCATTTCTTCTCCGCCAAAGACTGCCTTTTCTTCTTTTTCCAAATTCCCCTCTGTGCCTGCACCGGTTTCCGCTGTGGCATCACCGGAAACAGCCGTCAGTCCATCTTCCGCGCATCCGCCCGTGATTACGTTCTCCGTATCCGGTGCGAGCGTCAGAAACACTTTCCCTGCCTGCTCCACCAGAACCGCCGCACTGTCCACACAGTTCAGCGATACCCCGTCGAGCAGGATCCATATCTTATCACTTTTGTCTGCGTCAACGATCACGCTTCCGTCTGTCAGTTCACCCGACAGCACATATTTTCCGGCCCTTGCAATGTATACGTCGCCATCATAGCTGTAGGCGCCGCCTCCGCTGATCCGGATTTCTTCTCCGTCAAACAGGATCTGCGCAGCGCCGGAAACATCCCAGTCCGCGTCGAGATCTTCCTCTGCAAACTGACTGTTTTCACCGTCAGATGCGGCTGATGCAGTCCCCTGCATCTTCCCATTTATCAGAAAAGCGGTGATGATCACCGCAAAAACGATCGAAAAAATACAGATCTTATCCATATATCTGCCTGCTGCCATTCTCCGTCACCTCACATGATCTTTGCCGTCACTGCTTCTCGGCAGTTCTTTCATTCAGGCCCCAAATCCCTGTGACTTTCACTCCGACCCGGATCTCCTCTTTATTCCGGCCTGTTCAAACGAATGTCATCGGTACTTGAAGCCTCTGCGGACGGTCTCTCACCCCATATAATCTCCGTTATAGCTCACCAGAACAGCGCTGTGTACGCCTTCCATGTCGGCCAGATCATTGATAAAATCCGTATTGTCATCTTTCAGCCGAATTTCCAGATTCAGCTCGATGCGCCCCTTCTGCGCCGTTTTGCTCTTGACACAACATTTCTGTGTCCTCTTTTCCAGACAGGTCTTCGCCGCCGTTTCACTCTCGCGGCCGTCACACTGCAGAACAACTATGTAAGGATTCACATGAGATTTTCTGTTCACAAAAATAAGAAGAATAAGCCCGATCACCACACTGCCGATCACTGCCAGCGGGATCATGCCCGCCGCAAGGACAATCCCCGCCGCAATCGACCAGAACAAAAACGCAATATCCAGCGGTTCCTTGATCGCGGTGCGGAAACGCACGATCGAGAGCGCGCCGACCATGCCGAGCGAGAGAACGACGTTGCTTGTGACGGCAAGGATGACGAGCGTTGTGATCATTGTCAGCGCAAGCAGCGTCACTCCAAAACTGGAAGAATACATCACACCCTGATACGTTTTTTTGTAGACAAGAAAGATAAACATCCCGAGTCCAAAGGCGAGGACAAGGGCCAGCGCCATGTCAAATATACTGATGGCGGTTACATTTTCCAGAAAACTGGATTTAAAGATGTCGTTAAATGTCATAATTGTTTTCTCCTGTTCTGCTGTGGTTTTCACATAATCTCATTTCCTCAGCCGTAAATGCGGCACTGCGCATATTTGGAAAAAGCCGACACACGGCGGCCCGGCATCTGAACCGCATCGCGGATGATATCTGGCAGAAAGCCGTCCCATTTCACCTCAAGAATTGCAGGCGCGTCCCCGGCTGGGACAGTGACACAGTCCGGATTCAGAAAATCCGTACAGCCAAGTCCGGTCCGTATGTCATAGTCGAGCGTGACACGGACATTCCCCGGTTCATAGATGAACGGCTCCCGCGTGTAATCCACGATTGTCCGGGGGCGAAGTCCTTCTGTGCGCATTTTCACATACAGTTCGCGCACAAGCTCCTGCGGGTGATCTGCCATCCAGTCTGTCAGCCCTTCCACGATCGTCTGCGCCTCCGCTGCCGTAAGAGGCGCAATCTGCTTGTTCCCAAGTCCTCCCAGCTTACTCTTTTTTTCCAGATGGATGACCGAAAGATCGTCATTGTAATACCGGATGCGGAACTTTTCGCGCCGGCTGACCCCATCAAGCTTCTCCCGCAGTGCCTTGTCCGTGGGGCTGTCAAAATACAGGCTGCGGATCCGGTATTTTCCATTAACCGCGTAAGGATCCGGCGACGCGATAACCCGAAGGCGCTGACGCAGGCAGAACAGATCGGCCCGATTGATTTCATGTTTCCACTCATGCCGATAATCCATGGGAATCCCCTCCTTTTCCCGGAAATTGTCTTCAGACCATTCCGCCGGCAGTTTCACTGTTCCAATTGCCGCCGCAAACCTCTGTTTTTGCTTCCCTGCACACATTAATCTGCGCACAGACTGCCATGAACCGAAGATCCTGCCCTGCGGAAAATTAAATTTCAGACCGCATTATACACAGCATCGCTGAAAAAAAGCTGAAAATTCTGTGAAAGAATTGTGAAATCGAATATTCAGGAAAAAAAGGCAGGACTCGCCTGTGAGTCCTGCACGTGAAATTTAATTCTGCGTTCAGTGCCTCCGAGATTTCTGGTATTCCGGCCGCAGTTTCCAGCCGCTCAGATTATCAGCCATCTCGACGAGTTCTTCATGCAGCTCCAGTTTTCTCTTCCATTTATCCTCAATCGCGCGGTACCCCAGCCACGCCCCCAGAATATTTCCGGCGATCGCCCCAGTAGAATCGCTGTCCCCGCTGTGATTGACCGCCGCAATAAGAGCGGCGGATAAATCATCGCTGTAGCGAAGACTGCAATATACCGCGATTGCCAGCGCTTCTTCTCCTACCCAGCCGCCGCCGAGGACAGAAATGTTTTCAATATCAGAATGTTCATTCTTTGCGTAGTCTGCCGCCCGGTCAACCAGTCCCCGCAGCACTGCCATATCATAAGACTCCTCAGCAAAAATCTCCTCAGCCGTATTTATCGCGTCGGCCACGATATCCTCCAGCGTACTGTCCGGACGCGGCCCTCCGTATATTACCGCGTTAATAATATGTACCATCACTGCCGCCGGGATATAACCAAGCGGATGACCGTGCGTGATCGCGGCAGCTTTCGCTCCAATCCTGTCAATCTGTCTCCGGTCAAACTCTTCTCCCGGCGCAAAGTACAGCCCGATCGGCGCGGCACGCATAATCCCTCCGCAGCCCTTGCTGTTGTTCAGCGTTTTCTCCAGCGTACCCATCCGGCCGGAGCCCAGCGCGCTCATGCAGGTATTGCCGGGAGCCCTTCTGATGTAAAGTTCCGGTATCTCCATCAGCCAGGAATTCATGGAGCCGACATATTCAAGATTATCCCATGAGGTCTGCGTAATATACCAGTCAAGATAGGACTCGTAAATGCCTGCAGTGACGGCATCCTCCGTGATCCCATCCGCCGCACAGCAGCTTTTCAGAATCCCCTCCGCCGTAAACAGCGTCATTTGCGTGTCATCAGAAAACGCTGCCAGATCCCTGGAATCCAGAAAATATTGTGTGAGTCCGGGCTCACCGCATTTTTGTATAATTCTCTGATACGACCAAAACTCTACCGGATAACCCAGCGCGTCGCCGGCTGCCCCTCCAACCAGACTTCCTCGGATTTTGTCTGTAATCTTTTCATTTCTTTTTCTCATATTCATACGGCACTCACACCTCTTTCCTCAGATTTCCAGCCATGTCCCGATCCCGGTCATCCGCATTGGCCGAATGATCGGCTGCCTGATGACCATGCTGCCAGTTTTTCACTGCCTGCCGTTTTTGTATGTTTCTTCTTCCGCCAGCCTGATCAGGCACGTTTTTCCGAGGAAGGCCGCTCCATAACAGAAAATGGTCGTATAGCCTTCCATCTGGAGGTTTCTCTTATACTGCTTCTTCTCAATCTGCTCCAGCGCAGCAGCACATTCCTTTTCAAAATTTGAACCTTCCCTGCCAGGCCATTTAACCTCAATCACAATCGCGCGTCTGCGCTCCGGCTCCTTCACCACAATGTCTGCCCGTCCGGTCCCCTGCTCAGAATTTGTCCGCACATCGTAGCCCGCCCCGGAAAACAGTCCCGCCACAAACGCATGATAAAAGTCTTCCCTGTAATCGAAATAACTGATCGTTCCAAAAAGGATATCCGTGACATCCTGCGTCAGTTTTTCGGCGTTTCCGTTCCACCATGCCCGGAACAATTCACTGCGATCCTTTGCGGAAATTTTTTCCTCAAACCATTTTTTTACCGTATCTCCAAACACAGACTTCACTTCTTCATTTGGAATACGAAGCGCCGTATTTCCTTCCGCGAGATTCATTCCCTCCGGAAGTTTTTCCGGCGGAACCTGCGTCAGATAACCGGTCAGATACAGGATACTCCACAGATTACTCTCTGTAGAATGGGCAACATCGTAAGTCAGATCTTCACGGATCGGCTCCTGAATCACTCCCCCTGCCAGCAGCGTCTCAAACCTGGCGTTGACATTGCTGTGCGGATGTTCAATAAAACGCCGGATAATCTGATTGTGGCTTGTATCCAGCCAGTAATTGCCCGGCCGTGCTTTCCTGTCATCCATCAATGCCCGGACATGATTGATCACATCCCACGGACAGTAGACCTCTTCCGCGCCAAAAACATAGCCGTCATACCACCTCTTCATCTCAGGCAGAGCATCCTGCAGCCCGGCAGCTTTCAACAGAGAGCTTACTTCCGTTTCCCTGAATCCGAAATACCTCTGGTACCTTCTGTCTGAGACTGAGTTGGAAAGAAAATTATTCGCACCCGTAAAAATGCTCTCCTTCGCGATTCGCAGACATCCCGTTACCACAGCAAATTTCAGGGCCGGATTGGATTTCCACGCCATCCCGAGAAAGCTGCGCATCACTTCCAGCATATCCTCGTAATAACCATTATCGCTGGCCCTGGCAAGCGGGACATCGTACTCATCAATAAGCAGGATCACATCTTTTCCATAATGCGCCTTCATCATACGCAGCAGCGTATCCAGAGCACACTGCACATCCGTAAAATCCGCCTCCCGCGCCTTTAAGCGCAGAAAAATTTTTTTGTCCATATCGTCCGGCCCTGGACTCTCCGCAAGATACGCATGCTCAATACAAATCTTTGAAACAGTCTTCTGCAACAGCCCATAGGCTGTCTGAAACTGTCTTCCGTCCACATCCTTCAGCGTGAGGAACAGCACCGGCCACTGATTCATCCAGGCCGAACACAAAGCTGTATCTTCCGTAATCTCAAGGCCTTCAAAAAGCCCGCTGCTTTCCTTTCGGATATCAAAGAACTCCGCGAGCATGCTCATTGTGAGCGTTTTCCCGAAACGGCGGGGCCTCGTGATCAGATTTACAGCAAAGGTCTCGCCCAGCAGTTCCTTGATAAAACCGGTTTTGTCAACGTAATAACAGCCGCCGGACCGCACTTTCGCAAAATCATCAATTCCATATGGAAGGTTCATTTTTGCCATTCTGTCCTCATCCTCCCTTTCGTTCGGGAATCTTTTTCGATAAAATTTATCATAATTTCCGGGTGACATACGTCTGCTGTTTCAGGCATTTTTCTTTCTGTTTCTCTGGATTACCGAGCTTCTGAATGCTTTATGCATGGCCGGTGACAGCTCTGGACAATCTTCATCAAATATAATCGGATACTTTTTTGCCTCTGCTATTTCCCG